>NZ_LPVS01000014.1:0-95155 GCF_014843905.1 Mesorhizobium silamurunense
GTTACCCATGTCTCCGGTATGAACCGTAACCTATGTGTCCAGAATGGACCCGAAATTGCTTGGCTGGGGCGCCAGGATTCGAACCTGGGAATGTCGGTACCAAAAACCGATGCCTTACCACTTGGCGACGCCCCAGCAGCCGGGCGGTGCCCGCTGCGCGCGGCCTTATAGGACGAGCCGGTGGAAAGCTCAATGCTTGGACCGCCAGCATCCAAGGTAATCTTGCCGCATGTCTGCGTCGGCGGATTGCCGCCGCGTTTTGGCGTAGTCCAAAGGGGAAGATCAAATCCGGCGGCCGGAATTGCGGGCTATTCGCCCCACACGGCCAGCTCGTTGCCGGCCGGGTCGGTGAAATGAAACCGCCTGCCGCCGGGGAAGGAAAAGATCGGCTTGACGATGCTGCCTCCGGCATTCTCAACCGCTTCAAGCGTCTCCTCCAGATTTTCGGAATAGAGCACGGGCAGCGGTTTGGCCGGCGCCTCGCCGGCATCGGCCTGGAAGCCGCCGTCGAGCCCTTCGGCAAAAGCGGAATAGGTCGGCCCGTAGTCGGTGAACGACCAGGAAAACGCCGCGCTGTAGAAAGACTTGACGCTGTCCAGCGTGCCGCCGGTGGCCGGCAGTTCCAGATAGTCGAGTTTTCCGTTGAGTTTCATCACTCTACTCCAGCTTTGTTCTTGATACGTTCTACATCGCGAGGCCGCCGACCGGCAAGTCCTTTTGACGCAGCTTTTGCTTAATCGATTGTAGTTGCCTGACTTGCTTTCACGACGCCTTGCCTTTCGCACTGCAGCATCCTATCGCTCGGATCGGTAGGGCGGGGAACCGGGCCTTTGTCCGGGTGTTGTCTATCTTCCAAGGACCTGGAGGGCGAGCATGACCAAGTGGGTTTACACCTTCGGCGACGGCGCCGCGGAAGGCCGTGCCGGAGACCGCAACCTTCTCGGCGGCAAGGGCGCCAACCTGGCCGAGATGTGCAGCCTCGGCCTGCCGGTGCCGCCGGGCTTCACCATCACCACCGATGTCTGCAACGCCTACTACGCCAACGGCCGCACCTATCCGGCAGCACTTGAAGCGGATGTCCTGTCCGCGCTCGAGCATATCGGCAGGCTCACCGGCCGCCGTTTCGGCGACCCGTCGAAGCTGCTTTTGGTCTCGGTCCGCTCCGGCGCTCGCGCCTCGATGCCCGGCATGATGGATACCGTCCTCAATCTCGGCCTCAACGACGAGACGGTCGAGGCGCTTGCCGCCGATTCCGGCGATGCCCGCTTTGCCTATGACAGCTACCGCCGCTTCATCCAGATGTATTCCGACGTCGTCATGGGTCTCGACCATGAGGTGTTCGAGGAAATCCTCGAGGACCAGAAGGCGAGCCTCGGCCATGAGCTCGACACCGGGCTTTCGGCCGGGGAATGGCAGGACGTGATCGGGCTCTACAAAGCCAAGGTCGAGGAGGAGCTTGGCGAGCCGTTCCCGCAGGACCCGCGCGAGCAGCTCTGGGGCGCCATCGGCGCGGTGTTTTCGAGCTGGATGAACAACCGCGCCATCACCTATCGGCGCCTGCACGATATCCCGGAAAGCTGGGGCACGGCGGTCAATGTCCAGGCCATGGTGTTCGGCAATATGGGCGACACCTCCGCCACCGGCGTCGCCTTCACCCGCAACCCTTCGACCGGCGAGAAGCAGCTCTACGGCGAATTCCTCGTCAACGCGCAGGGCGAGGACGTGGTGGCCGGCATCCGCACGCCGCAGAACATCACCGAGGCGGCGCGCATCGCCGCCGGCTCCGACAAGCCGTCGCTGCAGAAGCTGATGCCGGAGGCTTTCCAGGCTTTCGTCGACATTTCCGACCGGCTGGAAAAGCACTACCGCGACATGCAGGACCTCGAATTCACCATCGAGCGCGGCAAATTGTGGATGCTGCAGACCCGCTCCGGCAAGCGCACCGCCAAGGCGGCGCTGAAGATCGCGGTCGAGATGGCGAAGGACGGGCTGATCACCAAGGAGGAAGCGGTCGCCCGCATCGATCCCGCCTCGCTCGACCAGCTCCTGCACCCGACCATCGATCCGAAGGCCGCGCGCGATGTCATCGGCATGGGCCTGCCGGCTTCGCCGGGCGCCGCCACAGGCGAGATCGTGTTCTCGTCCGGCGATGCCGAGGACGCCAAGGCGCAAGGGCGCAAGGCGATCCTGGTGCGCATCGAGACCAGCCCCGAGGATATCCACGGCATGCATGCGGCGGAGGGCATCCTCACCACGCGCGGCGGCATGACCAGCCATGCGGCGGTGGTGGCGCGCGGCATGGGCAAGCCCTGCGTCTCGGGCGCCGGCTCGCTGCGGGTCGACTACAAAGCCGGCACGCTGATCTCGATGGGCCAGACCTTCCGCAAGGGCGACATCATCACCATCGACGGCGGCAACGGCCAGGTGCTGAAAGGTGCCGTCGCCATGCTGCAGCCCGAGCTTTCGGGCGACTTCGCCGCCATCATGGAATGGGCCGACGCCGCGCGCCGCATGAAGGTGCGCACCAATGCCGAAACGCCGCTCGACGCGCGCATGGCGCGCTCCTTCGGCGCCGAAGGCATCGGCCTTTGCCGCACCGAGCACATGTTCTTCGACGGCGACCGTATCGTCGCCATGCGCGAGATGATCCTGGCCGACACCGAGAAGGACAGGCGCGCAGCGCTCGCCAAGCTGTTGCCGATGCAGCGCTCGGATTTCCTCGAGCTGTTCGAGATCATGGCCGGGCTGCCGGTGACGATCCGCCTGCTCGATCCGCCGCTGCATGAATTCCTGCCCAAGACCGAGGCTGAGTTGGCCGAGGTCGCGGCTGCGATGAACGTGTCGGCAGACAAGCTCAGGCAGCGCACCGAGGCGCTGCACGAGTTCAACCCGATGCTCGGGCATCGCGGCTGCCGGCTTGCCGTCTCCTATCCGGAGATCGCCGAGATGCAGGCGCGCGCCATCTTCGAGGCGGCGGTCGAGGCAGGCCGCAAGGCCGGCGCCCTGGTGGTGCCCGAAATCATGGTGCCGCTGGTCGGCCTGGTGAAGGAGCTGCAATACGTCAAGGCGCGTATCGATGCGGTTGCGCAAAGCGTCATGCAGGAGACCGGCACCAAGATCGACTATCTGACAGGCACCATGATTGAGCTCCCGCGCGCGGCCATCCGCGCCCATGTCATTGCCGAGGCTGCCGAATTCTTCTCCTTCGGCACCAACGACCTGACCCAGACGACTTTCGGCATCTCGCGCGACGACGCGGCCTCCTTCCTCGAAACCTACCGGCAGAAGGGCATCATCGAGCAGGATCCGTTCGTGTCGCTCGACGTCGACGGCGTCGGCGAGCTGGTGCGCATCGCGGCGGAAAAGGGCAAGGCGACGCGGCCGCAGATCAAGCTCGGCATCTGCGGCGAACATGGCGGCGACCCGGCCTCGATCCGCTTTTGCGAGGAGGTCGGCCTCGACTATGTGTCGTGCTCGCCCTACCGCGTGCCGATCGCACGGCTGGCCGCCGCGCAGGCGGCCGTGCAGGCCGCGAAGGGCAAGGCAAAGCGCGCCTGACGGGCGCGCCGGCACCTTACGGTTTTGTATGGAAACTCACGTGAACGTGCGCGTGACGATTCCGAATCTCGACATCGTTGCCGAGCAGTTTCTGGTTCCGAGTTCCTCGGTGCGAGAAACAGATGCTGCAGATTTCGCCCACCGCTTTCCGATCGATCCTGATCCTGCAGGCCAAGTTCGTCGGCGACATCGTGCTTGCCTCCACATTGGCGAAAAACCTGCAGCTGGAATATCCAGAGGCCAGGATCGTCTTTCTCTGCGAGGCTCGCTTCGGCGGCTTCCTCACCGAGCACGGCATCGCGTCCGAAGTCGTTACCTTCCGCCGTGCCATGATGCGCGGCACGCCGCTGCAGCGCGGACGCGAATTGCTCCAGATGGTGCGCGAGTTGCGGCAACAGCGCTTCGACATGATCATCGACATAACCGACTCGAAGACCTCGCGGATCCTTTCGGGCCTGATCGATGCCCCGATCCGGCTGGGCTATCATCCGACCGAGCGGCCGATGCGCTGGTACGAGCGCCAGCCCGCCAATGTCAGGATGAAGCCCTTCGCCTTCGGCGAACGGCATTATCTCTACCGATATCTTTCTCCGCTCGAGGCGCTTGGGGTGAACCTGCGCGTCAGGGCGCCGGCCATTCGCCCGCTGCCCTTCGAAACGTCGCGGGCCCTCGCCTTGCTGGGCAAATATCGTCTGCGGCCCCACGGCTTCCTGGCGGTGCATGCCGGGGCAAGCTTCCCCGGGCGCCGCTGGCAGCCCGAGCGCTTTACCGCCGCGATCGACCGGATATCGGCCGAAACAGGCCTGGACGTCGTTCTGGTCGGCGGCCCCGAGGAGAGCGAGGCGAGGGACAGGATCATGGCGGCCGCGAAAACACCGGTCGTCAATCTGGTCGGCGCGCTCTCGCTCGAAACACTGCTGGCGCTGCTCAAGGAGGCCAGGCTGTTCGTCGGCAATGAGAGCGGCCCGATGCATATGGCGGCGGCGGCCGGCACGCCCGTCGTCGGGCTGTTCGGCCTGACCAGCCCGACCCAGTGGGGACCTGTCGGCGTACCCAGCATCTCGCTGCGGCCGTCCATGCCTTGCGATTGCGTCGGCGGCGACCTGTGCCGCCGGACCGATCCGAGCAAGGCATGTTGTGTCTGGCGCCTGGAAGTGGATGCCGTGGTCGAGGCGGTGCGGGAACTTCTGGCGCGGACCGTGGTGGCGCTGGATCACGCTGTCTAGAGAGGTTCACCGTTTCACGGAAACGCCGAACCGCTCCATCCCTTTGTTTTTACGCAATTCCGGACGGAAAACCGTTACACACTTTTCCTGGAATTGCTCAGCGCATGACGACATGCACGAGAACAACCGGTCCACGCAAATTGCCGCGCGGCTGCTTTTTCGGATGCGAACCGTCCCGATTTTCGCCTAGATGCGGGTCTTGTTGACGCTGTCTTGCGGTTGAACGGCAGGGCATGCCGGGCTTGGGAAGAATGACGGATTTGCTTCAAAAATCTCTTTACGCGCTCGCGCTGTCGCTCGTGGCGGTCTCGGCCGGCAATGCCGCCACGCTGGTCGAGCCGACATTGCATCTGAAACCGCAGGGCGGCGGCGGGCGCGTAGCGCTCACGCTGGACGCCTGCGGCGGGAAGACCGATGCGCGCATTCTTTCGGCGCTGGTCGAAAACAGGATTCCGGCGACCATCTTCGTCACCGGCATCTGGCTGAAGCGCAACGCCGCCGCTGTCGAGATCATGCGCGCGCATCCGGATCTGTTCGAGCTGGAAAATCACGGCGGCCGCCACATTCCGGCGGTCGACACGCCACGCAAGATCTACGGCATCAGCAGCGCCGGCAGTCCCGATGCCGTTCAGGCCGAGGTCGAATCCGGCGCCGCGGCGCTTGCGAGCGCCGGCGGCCCAGCGCCGAAATGGTTTCGTGGCGCCACTGCCGAGTACAGCCCGTCAGCGATCGCCATGATCCGCAAGCTGGGCTTCAAGATCGCCGGCTTTTCCGTCAACGGCGACGGCGGCTCGCTGCTCGGCGCCAAGCAAACCGCCCGGCGCATCGCCGCTGCCAAGGATGGCGACGTCATCATTGCTCACATCAACCAGCCGACCCATGCGGCGGGCGAGGGCGTCGTCCAGGGCCTGCTGGCCCTGAAGCAGAAGGGCATGACCTTCGTCCGCCTGGAAGATGCCGAGGACTTGGGTAACGACAGCACCACCGACTGATCGCTGCATTCGGGCGTCGGTTCGAAATTTCTCAGTCCGGCTTAGTCTCTACCGTCACCTTGTTCGTGTAGAACGCGCCGTGATCGCGGATCTCGGTCATTTCGTCGAAGGGCTGCTCATAGGCCCACATCGCGTCCTTGCCGCTTTCGCCGGCCGGCAGGACACTCCAATAGCTCGCATCGCCCTTGTAGGGACAATGCGTCGAATGCTCGGTCCTGGCGAGCTGGCTGAAATCGATGTCGTCGAAGGGGATGTAGAAAACCGCCGGGTAGGGCGGCTCCGAGAGCAACCGCGCCCGGTTCGACCTGGCAATGACTGTGTCGCCGGCGCGCACCGTGACGCTGCCGCGATAGGGTTCGACCGTGATCACCTTGTCTGGGTTGCGCTGAAAGCCGGGGGCGGGGTTGGCGAGCTTGTCCATGACGGTTCTCCTTCTCCGCCACAAGGTGTGTCGGGGAGGAGCCTCGCACAAGGTTGCACAGTTGCGCGAGGCCGCGTCAAAGTGGAATTTTCTTCCAACCGATGCTGACGGTCAGGCGGCGGTCTTGAAGGCATCCATGAGGCCGGCATAGGCGGCGGCGATGCCAGCGACCGGGTTGGTGCTTCTTGCCGCTGTCTCGACCTTCAGCGCGCCGCCCGAGGTCGGCAGCGTCAGCAGCAGGAACTGGCGGCTGCCGCCATCGCCGACGCATGCGGCGGCGACATGCTGGCCTTCGCCGTCGTTCTCGACGCACATCTTGAACAGCAACGTTCCGCCGACGGCCTCCAGTGCGCCGCCGACGACTTCGGCAAACTCGTCGTCGGAAACGGTTTTGGAGTCCGGCGTCAGATCGTCCAGACTTTCGGCAAGCGTGCTTTCGAGGACCTTATCGTCGAGCTGCGCGTCCATGCGAATTTCTCCATTCGCCAATCTCACCCAGCCCGTTAATGAAACTTAACGCCGACGATGGCCGGATTATGGCGGGTTTCACGGCTTGTTCGGTCCATCCACCGCCTTGGACTTATGGTGGCTGGACAATCCGCCGGATCATTCCACAATGCGTGAAACAATGACGCGAAAGCGCAAAAAGGGGAGGAGCCGAGATGCTCGGACTGATGCAGGAATGGCCGCTGCTCTGCCACAAGCTGATCGATCACGCCGAACGCCAGCACGGCGGGCGCGAGATCGTATCGCGTTCGATCGAAGGCCCGATCGTGCGCACGACCTTTGCCGACATCCGTCATCGGGCGCTCAAAGTGGCGCAGCGTCTGGAGCGGGACGGCTTCGGGCTCGGCGACCGCATCGCCACGCTTGCCTGGAACACGGCCCGCCACCTCGAGGCCTGGTACGGCATCATGGGCATCGGCGCGATTTACCACACGCTCAATCCGCGTCTCTTCCCCGAACAGATTGCCTGGATCATGAACGACGCCGGGGACAAGGCGATCTTCGTCGACCTGACCTTCGTGCCGCTGCTGGAAAAGATCGCCCACGGGGTCGGCTCGCTCAGACAGGTGATCGTGCTGACCGATCGGGCGCATATGCCGCAAACCTCGTTGCCGAATGCTGTTGCCTATGAGGAATGGCTTGCCGAGGCCGACGGCGCTTTCGCCTGGAAGAGCTTCGACGAGAACACCGCCGCCGGCATGTGCTACACTTCCGGCACGACAGGCGACCCGAAAGGCGTCGTCTACAGCCATCGCTCGAACGTCCTTCACGCCATGATCGCCGCCATGCCGGACGCCATGGGCTTATCGGCGCGGGACGTGATTCTCCCGGTGGTGCCGATGTTCCACGCCAATGCCTGGGGTCTTGGCCAGAGCGCGCCGATGATCGGCGCAAAGCTGGTGATGCCCGGCTGCAGGATGGACGGCTCGTCCATCTACGAACTGCTCGACACAGAAAAGGTCACCTTCAGCGCCGCCGTGCCGACGGTATGGATGATGCTGCTGCAATATCTTGAGGAGACCGGCAAGAAATTGCCTTATCTCAACAAAGTCGTCATCGGCGGGTCGTCCTGTCCGCGCGCCATCACTGCGAAATTCCAGGACAAATACGAGGTTCAGGTCGTGCATGCCTGGGGCATGACCGAAATGTCGCCGCTCGGCACCTTGTGCACTATGAAGCCGGAATATGAAGGGCTGACGGGCGATGCCCGGCTCGACATCCAGGGCAAGCAGGGCCATCCGCCTTTCGGCGTCGAAATGAAGGTGACCGACGACGAGGACAACGTGCTGCCCTGGGACGGCAAGACCTTCGGGCGCCTGAAAGTTCGCGGCCCGGCCGTCGCGCGCGCCTATTATGGCGGCGTCGGCTCCGAGCAGTTCGACGCCGACGGCTGGTTCGACACCGGCGATGTCGCCCATATCGACGCCAGCGGCTATATGCAGATCACCGACCGCGCCAAGGATGTCATCAAATCGGGCGGCGAGTGGATATCCACCATCGATCTCGAAAACCTTGCCGTCGGCCATCCCGATGTGGCGGAGGCGGCGGCAATAGGCGTGCCGCATTCCAAATGGGGCGAGCGGCCGCTGCTGGTGGTCGTGCGCAAGCCGGGCAAGGAACCGAGCAAGGGCGACATCCTCGCCTTCATGAGCGGCAAGGTCGCCAAATGGTGGATGCCCGACGACGTCGCCTTCGTCAGCGAAATTCCCCACACCGCGACGGGCAAGATCCAGAAGACCGCCTTGCGCCAGCAATTCAAGGAGTATCGGCTGCCGACAGACTGAGAAATGTTCAATCAGCGATTCCACCGAACGCCGAACTGCGCTAACTGTCGGCGCGGGTTGGGGTGATGCGGCAAACGATGGCTACAATTCCTGAGCGGCAGACGTCGAGGGCGGCCGCCTGGTCGCGGCGGATCGGGGCATTCTCGCTCGTCCTTCTGCTGACCGCGCTTGCGGGTTATCGGCTCGACCTTGTCGACACGCCGCCCTTCCTGTGGGTGCTGGCGATCGTCGCGCTGCTTGCGGCTCTCGCGCTGCTGCTCGCCGGGCTTGCACTGTCGAGGCTATGGAATTTCGGCGATCGCGGCGGCCGAGACCTCAGCGTCGGCGCACTGCTGGCGGTGCTGGTGCTTGCCCCTTTCGGCATCGCCGCCTACTGGGCCACCGTCTATCCGCCGCTGCGCGACATCTCGACCGACCTCGACGACCCGCCGGTGCTCGACACCAGCGACCGCACAAGCGACATGAACGCGCTGTCGCCGCCGACGCCCGGAGAGCAGAGCCTGCAGGCGCAGGCCTATCCGCTGGTCACCGGGCGCAGCTACAACCTGCCCTTCGAAACCGTGGTCGATGCGGTCGAAACCGTGCTCGACCGGCGGGACTGGCAACTGACCGCACCCTATCCCGACATCAGCGGGCAGAGCGAGGCGACGATCAACGCGGTCGCCCGGGGCTTCGTGCTCGGGCTGCCGGCAGATGTCGCCATCCGCGTCACCGACGACGGCGATTCAGTCATCGTCGACATGCGCTCGGCCTCGCGCTACGGGCGTTATGACTTGGGCGACAATGCCGCCCGCATCACCGATTTCCTCGGCGAGCTCGACCAGGAAGTCGCCGGCCAGGTCGGCGCGGCGCCGGCCGAGTGATCTAACCGGCAGGGCGAAAAACACCGTCGATCGCCGGATCGCCGTCGGTGGCGACGAGACCGCGCGCCACCAGGTCTTCGAGATGGGCAAGCACCGACAGGCCGGCAGCGCCGTGCAGCCGCGGGTCGGTGTCGCGATAGATCGCCGCGACCATGTCTTTGATCGTCCGGTCGCCGCTGCGGATGCGTTCCAGGATCGCCCGTTCGCGCATCTTGCGGTGCGTCTTCAGCCCTTGCATGAAGCTGCGCGGCGCGGTCACCGGCCCGCCATGGCCGGGCAGCAGCAGGCGGTCGCCGCGCTCAATCAGCCTGTCGAGCGATTTCATGTAGTCGGCCATCGCGCCATCGGGCGGTGCGATGATGGACGTCGCCCAGGCCATCACATGGTCGGCCGAAAACAGGATACCGGTCCCTTCGAGCGCAAAGGCCGCGTGGTTGGCGGTATGACCCGGCGTCAGCACGGTTCGTATCGCCCAGCCGTCGCCCTGGGTGAGGCTGCCGTCGGCCAGCGCGACATCGGGCACGAAGCCCAGGTCGGCGCTGGCATCGAGCGGGTTCACCTCGCCGATGCGCAGCGCCCGCGCCGGCCGGTGCGGGCCTTCGGCAAGCACGGGGGCGCCGGTGCGCTCCTTCAGCCGCGCCGCCAGGGGCGAATGGTCGCGGTGGGTATGGCTGACGAAGATGTGGCTGACCGGCCTGCCGCCGATCGCCGCGAGCAGTGTTTCGAGATGCTGATCGTCATCCGGCCCCGGATCGATCACCGCCAGCGTGTCGCGGCCGACGAGGTAGCCGTTGGTGCCGTGGAAGGTGAAAGGGCTTGGGTTTCGGGCGGTGATGCGCCGGACGCCCGGCGCGACCGTGACCGCCTGACCATAGGCAGGATCGAAGCGTGTGTCGAATTCAAGCGTCATGCCGGATCCTGCTGCTCGCGCGGCAAAACGATTGCCGCTTCCCCCGTAAGCCAATATAGGAAAATCAATGCATGTCGCCCAAAAGTGCGCAGCGGTTTTGGGACAACGGCATGCATCAAGACAAAATTTTATAGCGCGTCGCCTGAATTCGTTTCTCCGCGACGCGCTTTACAGCCAGCAAATCAGCCACAACGGGGAAGACCATGGCAACTGCAACCACGATGCGCCCGCTCGTTTCTCTCGCTCTGCCCGACCAGGGCGCGGCCCGGTTCGCGAGCCAGCTCTTTCTGGCGCTTGCCGGAACGCTGCTCCTCACCCTGTCGGCCAAGACGAAGGTGGTGCTCGGCCCCGTCGACATCTCGCTGCAGACGCTCGCCGTGCTGCTGATCGCCTCGGCCTTCGGCATGCGCCTCGCCGTCGCGACGCTCATTCTCTACCTCGCCGAAGGCGCTTTTGGCTTGCCGGTGTTCCAGGGCACGCCGGAAAAGGGCCTCGGCATCGCCTACATGCTGGGCTCTACCGGTGGCTACCTCGCCGGCTTCGTGGTGATGGCGGCGATCGCCGGCTGGGCGGCCGACCGTGGCTGGGATCGCCATCCCTTCAAGCTGTTTGGCGCGATGCTCGTCGCCGAGATCGTGATGATGGCGATGGGCTTCGCCTGGCTGGCGGCGCTGATCGGGCCGGAAAAGTCGTGGCAGTTCGGCGTCGTGCCGTTCATCGCCGGCGACCTGATCAAGGTGGCGCTGGCTGCCAGCCTCGTACCGGCCGTCTGGGCGCTGCTGCCGAAGCGGCCCTGAGATTTCAGCAAGCTGAATGCGGCCGGCGGAGCGATCGCTCCGCCGGCTTTTTTGTGCGACCACCCATGTTGCGCCGAGGCGACGGCGGAATGGGCGGCCGTTGCGTTGAGGTCAGAAGCCCGCCCCTTCAGCGCCGACGGCGGTCGAGGTGATGGTAAAGCTCGGCGTAAGATCTGCCCATCCGGTCGGCAGTGAAAAGACGAGCGTAGCGATCACGCGCGGCCCGGCCCCATTTCGCCACGTCGTCCGGCGAATCGATGAACCGGTTGATGGCTTCGGCAAGCCTTGCCGGGTCCGAAGGCGGAACGACCAGCCCGGTCTTGCCGGCTTCGTTGACGTAGCTTGTTCCCGTTCCGAGTTCGCACGAGATCATCGGCTTGCCGCACATAGCTGCCTCTACCAGCGAAAGCCCGTAGGCTTCAGACCTCTGGTTCGAGGGGAAAACGAAGCCGAGGCAGTTGTGGAGCAGCGCCATCTTGCGCTGCTCGGCGACCTCGCCGAGGAAGATGACATTGTCGCAGCGCAACCTCTTGGCCTGAAGCCTGAGCTGGCCTTCGATAGGCCCGGACCCGGCGATGACGATCTTGCAGCGAACCTGGCCGGCAGCCTGGATCAGCACGTCCAGCCCCTTGTAGTAGCGCAGGACACCCACGAACAGCACGAAGGGTTCTGCAACCGCTGACCGGCACCAGGCGTGGTCGGCTTCGCTCGGCGCGGGATATGCGCCTTCATCGATGCCGATGGGAATGACCTTCGCCTTGGCCTCGAAGGCCTTGAGCACCGGGCTCGATCTCAGATAGTCCGGCGATGTCGCCACGACCGTATCGACATCCTGGAAGAACCGCATCATCAGAGGCCTGTAGAAGGGCACGATCAGCCGCTGCTTGACGATATCGGAGTGGTAGGTGACGACGCTCGGTTTGCCGTGCCGGGCATGAAAATGCACGATGTCCATGAACGGCCAGGGAAAATGGTAGTGGATCAGGTCGGCTTTCCAGGCGAGCGCGCCGAATTGCCGAAAGGCCTCGCGTGAAAAACCGGTCGAGGCCAGCTCGAAATCCAGTCTGGCTTTCCGCGCCATGTGGCCGTCGATGCGTTGGCTGCTTTCTTCCGGCGTGCGGCTCAACGAAAGCACTTCGGTTTCAATGCCATGTCGCGCGGTGCTTTGAGCAATGGCGTGTATCGTCCGCTCCACCCCGCCGAAGGAATCTGGCCAGTACGTCTTGAAGAAGTGCAGGACTTTCAAACGCCGCTCTTTCGTCTTTGCCGGATGGCCTGTTCAAAGATTTGCAGCATGCCTTTGGCATGGTCTTCCCAGGTGAAGCGCTGGGCATTCCGGCGTGCCGCGGCAGCAAGCCTTTCGCGCAATTCGGCATCGGCGCAGAGCCGGTCGAACGCATGGGCGATCGCCGCCGGGTCCCTCGGGTCGACAAGGATCGCGCCGTCTCCGGCGACTTCCGGCATGGATGAGGTTTTCGACGTCAGCACAGCCTTGCCGAACGACTGTGCCTCGACGATTGGAAAGCCGAAACCCTCGTAGAGCGACGGCATGGCGAGAAACAGGCAGTTCGCATAGAGCGTGGCGAGCACGCCGTCGTCGACGAAGCCGGTGAACCTGACATTGGTTTCGAGCCCGCCGTCACGCACCTCGTCGGCCAGTCCCGTCTGCTTCCAGCCCCTGCCGCCGACGATGACCAGGTCGCAGCGCGACCGCGTCTCCGGAGGCAGCAGGCCGTAAGCCTTTATCAGGCTGCGAAGGTTCTTTCTGGGCTCCAGCGTGCCGACGAAGAGCGCGTAGGGCCGGGTGATGCCCAGGGCTTCCAGGCTCGAAAGACCGAGCGGGGCCGGCAGGGCCGTCGTGCCCGGCGCAACCGTCCTGACCGGCGCTTTCAGCCAGGGGAACTCGGCCGCCAGCGCCGCCGCCATGGCCGTCGAATCGGCCACCACGCGATCGGCGGCCTTCAATGCGGGCCTCATCATCAGGCGGTCGCCCATCCATGTGCGGGTTCGCATGGTCTGGGCCGCGTGCAGCCAGACGAGGTCATGGATGGTGACGACCCGTCCGATGCGATTGTCGAGCAGGAAGGGCAGGCGGTGCGATGGCCCCCAGAAAATGTCCAGCCCGTCGCGCCGCGCTTGGCTGGGAAGCACCGTCTGGCCCCAGACCATGCGCGACACCGCGCCATTGAATCCGCCGGTGCGGATAGAAACGCCGTCCGGCATATCGTAGCCCGCCCAGATCCTGCCTGGAGCATAGACAAACACCTTGGTGCCGAGCGCCGTCAGCGCCTTGATCGAATTGTGGACGAACCTGCCGATCCCATCGGTGGCTGATCCCAGATTCCTGCCATCGATTCCGACTTTCAATGGTTTCTCCGGAAATGAGCTGGATGACCGACCAGGAATGCCATAGGGGCTGAAAGATCGAATAGGCTGGCTTGCAGCGCTGGCGCATCACCGGCTCCAAGGCACCTAACCGCTTGGCTTTGCTCATGCAAGGCTACGGTGAATCAAATCAGCGGTTGGCCCGTCTGTGTACGGAACTAGTCTAGCGCCTGAACAGTTCAGACAATCCGTACTTGAAGGTCTCATAGGCAAATTTCTGGGCCGAAAGGTCCTTGGCATCTTTCTGCTGGGCTACCGCTGCGGCACGATCTTCGAGGATCGACATCACTCGGTCCGCAAATCCCTCGCAGTCGCCAACATTAACCAGGCCCAAGGATGCAGAAGCGTCCCCTAATTCCAAAGTAATGAGTGGGATATTCGTTGCGACCACTGGCACGTCCAAGTGTAGTGCCTCAGTTATCTGAGTTGGGAAGTTTCCCTCCATTTCAGATGTGAACAGCAGGCACAGGGAGTTCCTGTACAAATATCCAAGTTCTGCGTCCGTCAGTTCCGAAAGCGAAACCAGATACTCTTCTGCTCCGGCCGCCGATTTGCCCTTTAACTGCGTAGTCAAAAGGCCGACAAGTTGATCCTTACTTCCCGCCCCCTTCAGCCGCTCGTTGACGATCGCAACGGTCTTTGCGAAATCAGCCAGCCGTTTGGAGGGTCGGTCTCTTGTGGGATAAAACACATAGTACTTTGGCAACGCTCCTAGCCGACCAGGCGATACTGCACCTCGGGAGTTGTCATTCAGGAATGGCAAGGGGACGTGGACGATGTCTTCTGCTCGCGCGGCCAACGTGGTCTTAGGTAGATAAGACGCCGTGAACGCGGAGTTTGTCAGAATGCGGCGCGCCTTGGCGACCATCTTTCGGCCGATCACTGCGGATTGCCGCGTGGCGCCCATCTCCACCGATCCTTTGTAAAAATGGGGCATGTAGTCAGGAAGATACAGAACGACGTTCTTGTTTCTTAAGTGAGCAAGCTCGGGGAACATGTAGTAGTGCGAGATGAGAACATGATCGATGTTCGCATCTGCATTTATCAGATCAACGTATTTGGCGCGCGGTATGGTGCCGCTCGCAATTTTTGCATTCTCGAGCTGTTGTTCTGCCTTGCGCAAGGCCTTGAAAGCTGCGACCGCCGCTGTTGACGCCAGTGCGCGCGGCAACCTCTTGAAATTTCTTGTCCGAAAAAGCGTCTTGAGATGATCGATGTTGGCCGAGAACGGGCGCATCGACGCAATCCGGCGAAGGCGCCCGATCGCCTTCATGGCATCGCCACCGTCGAGAACTTCTTCTTCAACCACCATGATCCTCAGAAGCCCGGCGGCTGACTTGAGGAAGCCATGAATGCGACCGACGTCTTCCCTGCGGCTTGTGACGACGATCTTGAAGCCAAGGTCAGCCAGGGCGCGGATGATTTGGCGAATAACCCGCGCGATTCCCTCCGCACAATGGTATTCGCCATTATGCCGAACCACCAGCGGCCCAAAACCATGGAAGGCTACAAGAACGGTTTCGGCTGCTGGCGCCTCTATCTTTACTGTTGGTGTATAAATTAATTCAGGCGCTCGGTTCGCCCCCGCATCGCCAAGCGCTTTTGTTATGGCTTCGTCGAATATGGGCCACACATATTCCGGCTGATACAGTTTCCGGACCTCGGCCTGGCTTTCGATGAGTTCGTGCGAGAGGGCACGGTCACCCTTCCGCAACTGCTCCGACCGCTTCACCAAATCTTCAATGCTATTGGCTCTACCAGGTGCCATCGCGGGGAAATACCGGCAAAGCAAAGACCCCTTTTGAAACAGCACAGGACCGCCAAGCGTCATGAACTCTATCGGCGGCAGATAGCAAACGGTCGGCTCTTCATAATGGTAGGCAAAGCCGCGCATCTGAGCGAATAGTCTGAGGAAGTCGGAGCGCTCGGCTGTGCCTATCACCTGCTCGTCGTCGACGGGTACGTTCTGCGCGCCGAAAATCCTGTAACCCTTAGCGGGAAAATAGTGCTTCAAGTGGCGGTAATTGTTTGTGTAGTAAGGAATGTCTGCAGCCCTCGGGCAGAGCAATCCCAGTTCCGGCACCGACGCCTCGATATCCCACGTATCTCGTAGATCGACGACGTCCTGCGTGAGGCAGTAGGGAACGATCATCATGCGTGATCGCAGCCAATCGTCCTCTATATCGATCACCTTTTCCGAGTGCGGCAAGAACCAAAAGTCGTTCCGCTCTGTCACAAGCGGCAGAGCTCCCAAATTGGTCAGTTCATCCGACAGACTGTAGGGCTGGCCATACGTGCGATAGATGACGCGCCCATGATACGCTTTCAGGAAATGTGTCAGCCAGAGCGTGTTGATCGTGACGATGGCAGCATCGAAGTATGCATTCAGAACGTCCGCTACTTCCAGCGGAATCTCATCATAAAAGAAGTTGGTCCTTGCCAGGATATCCAGAGCCTCTTTCGGCAAACTGGAGTCTGGCGGGACCCAATCGTAGACGGCGGATTGGTCGTAGATATCGCTCAGATAAGGCGGATTGAACACCTCGTAACCGAGGGCCCTCAGGTGAGGAAGTTCGGTCTGCGAGAGCACTTTGTGCATGCCCAGCCAGAAAATTCGCTTCTTCTTGATCATCCGCTACCGACTCTCCGAGAGGTGTCTGGTATTGCAGTGCAATATCGATTGTCAAATGCGAGTTCTCTGCGCTCAGGAGCGATGCATGAACAGAAAAATACAGCACAATCCAGACATCGGGTTCGTCCACGGTGTCGCCCAAAATGGAGAAAGCCGCGGATTCCAGTTCAGCATCGTGCGAATCGCCTAACGGCGCGGATCGAAGCTCGCATCGGCTCGGTGATACGCCACGAGGTTGAAGCATAAATCGCAGCAAGCCGGGCTTCTAGCGCCTGCTTGACGCCTTGTTCCTCTGCTAGACGCAACTCCATCGCGGCTCTTTCGCTTTGCACACGGGACGCGAGGTCGGCTCTTGCGGTTTGCGCTTCGGCGAGGCTCGTTTCCAACCCGGCTCTGACGCCTTGCTCTTCGGCAAGGCGTATTTCCAACGCCGCTCTGGCACTTTGTTCGTCGGCGAGACGGGCTTCTAACGATGCTTTGGCACTGCTCTCCTCCAGAACCTTTTGGCGAAGCGCACTTATTTCGAGGTTAATATTGCGACAAAGCCAAGAAGTTGGACTGATTGCAAAGCCATCGAAATAATTCGGACCGATGTCAAATCTTGACTTTAGTTCTTGATGCGAAACACTTAGATAAAATCGGTTTAGGCCATCGAAATAGACAAATTCGTAACCAAGCGCGAGGATGTCTTGCTCCCAGATCTCATGGTTTTGTTCACGCGAATTTGGTTTCGTGCTCTCAATGACAACGATCCACGGCCGAGCTTCTGACGGAGGCCAGCTTTTTATTACCTGGAGTTCCATACCCTCGACATCGATTTTCATCCAGTGGATATCGCGATCGCCAAGGAGATCCAGAATTGCCGAAAGCGGTCGGGAGGAGACCGATACCTGCCTGACCTTAAATCCTTCGTTCTCGTGCTTTCTGGCGATTCCTTCATCGCCAGTACTCATGCCGGTGTTGGGGATTTCAAAGAAGGTGATTTCGCCCACTTCCCGGGCGATCGCCGTCTGGATCACCTCTTCGTCAGGCCGTGCCGCACGGAGCTTTTCGGCGTAATCGGCACTCGGCTCGACATGAAGGCCCCGCCAGCCTCGCTCATAAAAGGCACGGCTCACGGAATCGACTACCGGATCTTGTGCGCCGATGTCGATGTAGAACCCATGCTCGACATGCCTAAGCGCGCGCCAGAGAATAACGTCTTCAAAATTTTGGGCGTAAGACGTGATTGGCATCGCTTACAACCTCTTCGGGTTTATTCTTGTTTCAAATCATAAGCCGTCAATCGAAGTAGACCAGAAGGACTTTGTCGGCAGACCCGCCCATCCCCACGCGGTCGTGATCTATCCACAGAATGTGGCTGTGATTTTTCTGCAATAGGTCGCGCGAATAGTGGCATCTTTTGAACGTCTCCACGGTTTTTGCGCGTAGCTGATCATTGCGGTTGCAGCGTGTCCGTGCGTTGCTTGGGTCCCATTGAGCTTCTCCCTATTTGACGCGGACCGACGAAGCGCCGTTATCCCGATGAGTTCATTCTCTGTCCTAGGTGAGGTCGTTTGACGGCGAAATCCTCGACCGCAATATGCCGGTATGCCGTTGCTGGCAACCGCCAGCGCGACGATTGCAACGGATGAGCCTCGATCGGAGTCAGATCGGCGTCGTCGTGCAGCGGGACGAGATCACCTAAAAATGGCGTAGGCACTTTGTCGAGGAACTCGGCGACCTGGACAAGGTCGATAAGCTATAGAGTTAATCGTGGCGTCGTGCGATTCGGACCGCCCAGCTGCGGACAGTTCACCGTAGGGAGCCCTGCCGATCCATGATCATCGAACCGCCGCTGACAGTCCTCATCGCCAACATCTATCTGACGGGGCGTTCGGGAACCGAAGTCGTCACCCGGGAAGTCGCTTTTGCCCTCCGGCGCGCCGGGCATAGGCCGATCGTCTATGCCGCCGGATTGGGCCCGATCGCGCAAGAGATTCAGGCCCGTGGCATACCGGTCACCGACGACATCTCGACCATCGCCGCGGATGTCGACATTATCCACGGCAACCACAATCAGGTCACCGCCATTGCCGCGGCCCGCTTTCCGAATGCCCCGGCGCTCTATTTCGCGCATGATTTCACCGCCTGGCACAGCGCGCCGCCGTTTCTCGCCAATATCTGGAAATACGTTGCCGTCGACGACACGGTCGCCGAGCGGCTGCAGTTTGAAGCCGGTATTCCGGCAGACCGTATCGTCACGCTGCTCAATGCCATCGATACCGATCGTTTTGCGCTTGGGCCGCCGCTGCCAGAGCGTCCACGCCGGGCACTGGCTTTCGCCAAGAACGTGCAGCATCTCCATGCCGTGCGCACCGCCTGCGAGCGGCACGACATCACGCTGGACGTGGCGGGAGGCATCGTGGGCGACCTCGTGAACGAGCCCGAGCTTCTGCTGCCGCAATATGACCTTCTCTTCACATCCGCCCTCAGTGCCCTTGAAGCCATGGCATGCGGGCGCGCTGTCGTTGTTTGCGACGGCCGTGGCCTTGCCGGAATGGCTCGCTCCGACAATTGGGATGCGTGGCGGCGACGCAATTTCGGATTGGGGGTGTTGCAACGGCGCCTGTCACCGGACGCGATCTCGGCCGAGATCGATCGCTATGATGCCATCGACGCTGCGGAGGTAACGAGGAAGACGCGCCAGGAGGCGGAGATGGCGCGATGGTTGGACGCTTGCCTGTCGCTGTATGACGAAGCGATCAGGCAACATAGGGCCGCGCCCCCGATCGCGCGCGACCTGAATCTCTCGCTGGCGCGCCATATGCAGACCTGGCTGCCAAAACCTGAACCGATATGGCCCTGGATGACGGAGCGTGAGGAGCTTTTGGCGCGGTTGGCGCAGCCGATCGAACCTATCCCGATCGAGCTAAAGTCAGTGAAGCTGGACGAGCCGGTGTCGTTGGCGCAGGCTGACGATCCGGAAAGCTTCGTGCGCCTGACGGGGTTCTCCGCGATCGAGCAGTGGGGAGTCTGGACCGTCGGCGATCTGGCAACCGTCGAATGCACTTTGCCTGTCGAGGCTGCGCCCACTTCACTCAGGCTGAGCGTGGTACCATTTCTTTACCGGCGTCGCTCGAAAGTCGCCGTGGAGCTTTTCGTGAACGGGATGAAAGCCGAACGACGGCTTTTCCGGCCGACTGTCCGCGGGGCGCCGCTTTTTGTGCCACAAGACTGGCTGATGACGCTGCCGGGCGAAGTTGTGCCTGGCTCGAGCCTCACTATCGGTTTTCGGATCGAGAACCCCGCGAGCCCTGTGCAGCTAGGCCTGTCGAGCGACGACCGGCGGCTTGGTCTGGGGCTGTGCCAGATCGAGCTCAAACAATGACATGCGGGATTAATTAGCCAATTGCCGGGCGATCGGCTCAACATGATCCTTGAAGCGCAGCACGGTCTTGTAATAGCCGCTTTTTACCCGCTCCTCGCCCCAACGCTCATAGGCTGGCGGTTGCTCGCAGCATTTTGAAATATCCAAAAAATAGTTCACCGGCGTGAGGTGCTCCACGCCGAAGCTGACAAGGCCGTGCGCCGCGCGCAGCCGGTCGGCCTCCTCGGTCAATTCCGGATAGTTGTCGACGGCCTTCAACTTGCGCTCGAACGCGCCGGCGTCGAGATCAAGCTTTATTCCTTCTTGCATCGTCGTCTCGCGCCTGAGTTCGACAGCCTCAAGCGGAAATTCGAGATTGGGGAGGTCGCGCCCATTTCGGTCGCGCAACCTTCCCAGCGCCGCGTTGACCAGCAGCCGGCAGACATCGTGTCCTGGATTGAATCCCTCGACCGCGTCGGCGGCGACATAATCGACCTCCTCGCCGGCAAAAATTGCGGTGATTTCGTCGGCAAGCGCCCTAAACGTCTCTATTTCGCCGGCCAGAACGGCCCGGTAAAGCTCGCGGTCCGACATCTTGCCGAAGAAATTCGCAGCTGGGGACGCGCCCGCGTCGGCCACAACCTCAGCGGTGCGGTCAAGCCGGCCGACGCCGAGATGGCCCGAGCCGTCGGTCAGAACCAGAACCAGCGGCCTGGCGTTTTCCATCCAATGATGGACTCGCAATTCATGCCCTGGATGGGCAACGACCAGCGCCGCCTTTTGGCCCTGCCACCAACCTTGCTCGCTGCTAACCATGAATGCACCTCGCACCGGTTAGTGAATGCATCGACAGCCGAACCTCGATCGGGCCGACCTCGATGCTTGCTTTGTTGCGATTCGTTTGTGGCCTTGGAGTCCCAAGGCGTTCCCCCCGTCCAACCTTAGCCGAAATCGTCCGGCGTCAGTCGGAAAATTCTCAACCAAAGTAGGCTGGAAGGACCTCGTTTGTAGGCCCGTCCATCCGCACACGACCGTGCTCCATCCACAAAATACGGTTGCAATTTCGCTGCAGCAATTCACGCGAATGGCTGGCAAGGACCAGTATCTTGGTCGTATCGACGATCTCGCGCAGCCGCTTGTCAGCCTTATGCTTGAAATCCTCATCACCGGTGGAAAGCCATTCGTCCATGACGAGTATTTCCGGCCGGATAGCCGTAGAGGTCGAGAACGCCAGGCGCAACTGCATACCCGACGAATAGGTTCGGAACGGCATATCGAGGAAGTCACCCAGTCCAGTAAACTCGGCGATCCCGTCGAATTGTTCCCGCAATTGTTCTGGCCGCATGCCCATCATAGCCGCACGGAGCTTGATGTTTTCGCGGCCTGTTGCTTCCGGGTCGATGCCCAGCGAGATGTTTATGAGCGAGACGCATTCGCCGTGAATCACCGCGGATCCGCTTGTCGGCCGATATATGCCTGACAGCACGCGCAACAGCGTGGTCTTGCCGGCGCCGTTGTGGCCAACGAGGCCGATCCGGTCCCCTTCCTTCAAGGAAAGGCTGACATTCTCGAGTCCGCGTACGATGACATGCCCGTCCCCCCGACGGTCGATCGCGCCTCCGGTTGCAACACTAAGGACCCGGTTCTTGAGAGAACGGCTTGCCGCGTTGAACACTGGAAATTCGACCGAGACGCCGGTCAAAGTGATTGAAGCCATTGAATTTCAAAGCCAATAGGGAACGCGGTGGCGGTAGCGACTGAACAGGAGTAGCGCGACCACCCAGCCAACGACGGCGAACGCAATGCATGCCACCCAGCTGGTTGTGGACGGCAATTCGCCTAGAAGCGGTTCCCGCACCACGCCGATGAGGTGGTAGAAAGGGTTAAGGTCAAGCAAGAGCCGCGAAATGCCTTCGGGAAGCGTGCGCGGCATCCACATCACTGGAGTCAGGTACATGATAACCTGCAGGAGGTTCTGCATCACTTGCGTCATGTCGCGATAACGGGCGCACAGCACGCCCAGAATGAGCATGATCCAAAGCAAGTTGAGCGACAAAATGACAAAGCCGGGCACCGCCAGTACCACGTACCATGTCGGTATGCGCCCGACAGCCAACAGGACGACTGGGTATATGAGAATATTGTGGCCAAGAATGATTGCGTTGCGATAGAGCGTCCGCAATACGTGGGTGAACAGCGGCATGCGCACCTGGAGGATGATGCCCTCGGCGCCAATAAAGGCGGTGCACCCCTCGTTGATCGAGGACGCGATGAAACTCCAGAAAATCAAGCTGACGCAGATATAGGGAAGAAACTCCTGCATCGGCGAGCGGAAAAGCGTGCCGAAGACGAAACCGAGCGCACCGATCAGGACACCCATATTGATAGTCAGCCAAAACACTCCGACCCGCGAGCGGCGATACCGCTGAGCTACGTCCTGCCAACTGAACGTTGTCGCGAGGTGATGCTTTTCGAGCGCATCGCCTATGTCGGCGAATGCTTCTGCTACAAAGCCTGTTTTAGTCGGCAGCATATTTCCCGATCGTGTGCGTTCTGCCCAGGCCCCGACTGTGCGTGACAGGCGATACATTATTGGCTTGGGGACATCAAGTTTGATGAGCCGTCTTTTCCAGCTGAATTGCGCAAAGCGTGCTACCTACGGCGAATAGCGCTCCGAATTACCAGCGAGACTTTCTCGTGAGATTTGCCGTGGCAGATTGCAAGTATCGCCTGTCTCCAAGATTACCACCAGCGTTGACCGGTAACCGACAGCAGGCAGAACGTGGAAGGAAGAATACGGTGGCGTCTCGCATCGCGCAGTTGAGGAACTGGCTTGAAAAGCGAGCGCCCACACAGGACTGTCCGATCTACTTCCAGCACATCCCCAAAACAGCCGGTGTTTCGGTCAGGACGTGGCTGCACTCCTACTACGGCGACCGCCTCTGTCCCGCCTGGCTCGCGGACGATTTGGTGAGACTAGCGCCGGAACTGCTTCGCGACTACAAGGCTTTCGCTGGACACTTTCACAGCTATCTCGAGCCGTATCTCGGCCGCAATCTCGTGACGGTCACCGTCCTACGAGAGCCGGTGGCCAGGACGCGTTCGCATTGGCATCATGTTCGTCGCGCGCCCGAGCATCCCCATCATCTTAGAGTCACGGGCCAGACGTTTACCGACTTTGTGATGGACGACCTGAATCGGGTAATGATCGAAGATTACCAGGCTCGGTATCTCATGAAGCTACCGCTCAGCCTGGAGGTGGTAGCGCATCGCCACACCCGGACCGACGCCACACTGTCCGCCCTCTCTGAGGCACTGGAGCAAACGTCTCTGCCTCTTTGTAAACCTGAGTTGTTAGAGGGCGCTACATTGGCCCTCAAACGTATGGCTGCCATCGGAGTTACCGAGCGCCTTCATGATTTCCTTGTCCGAGTTGCCAAGGTTGCAAATATCCCCCTACCTGCGGCGAAGGCGGTACCATATACAAACGCCACCGAACAGAACCACGCCGGGGAACTCTCACCGGAATCACTTCGGAGGCTGCGAGATCTCACGCGAATTGACCAGGAACTCTATGAAGCAGCCATTTGATCTCCCATGTCGATCATTATTCACAATGCGGACGCAGCGTTGAGCCGCTGACTCCATCCCAGACCAGCCCTGGAAGCACCCGAGAATTCCTGGCCGGATGGATCAAATCCGCCGCCTTGGTTCCAGTCGAGGAGAAATGCGTGAGCGCCCTTACACCCGAAGAGTTCATCACAGCTTTGTACCGTTGCTGCCTTGGCAGGGAACCGGATCCTGAGGGGCTGGCAAGCTGGTCTGCCCAGATTGCGCAACACGGCGATCCGACTGCGGTGCTCGCGGGCATCATGGCGAGCGATGAGTTCCGCATCAGGACGACCACGAACAGCGGCATCGAGGCGCGTTGCGGTGCAATTGCCAACGATGCGCGGCGCGCTCTTGGCAGACCTCTGCGGATTGTCGATGTCGGCGCTCAACTCCTCGGTCCGGGGTCCAACCCGTACGATCCCTTGGCGTCTTATCCGCCTCTCGACATTATTGGCTTCGACCCGCTCGAGGAACGCCTTGCCGAGCGTGCAGAGGCCGAGGGACAGGAAAGCATCACGCTGCTTCCTTATGCCATTGGCGACGGCGAGAGTCATACCCTTTACATCAATAACGACGATGCAACCTCATCGCTATATCCACTAAACTCGACGTTCAATGCTTCCTTTAATCACCTCTGCGAACTTCACACCGTCGGTACGCAAACCGTGGAAACAAAACGCCTTGATGACGTCCTCCCGCCGGGAGTCGTGGACTTCCTCAAGCTCGATGTGCAGGGTGCGGAACTGATGGTCTTGAAGTCGGCGCGGCAGACTCTGGAGCGGACAGCCGTCGTGCATTGTGAGGCCGAATTCGCTCCGATCTACGCCGGCCAACCGCTATACCCGGAAGTGCAGCAGTTCCTCAACAAATGCGGATTCGAGCTGATCGACCTGCTCGTTTCCGCCCGCTACCGCTACCTGACGGAGAATAATGGGACGGCCCAGGACCGGTTGCTTTGGGCAGATGCCGTGTTCTTTCGCGCGACCGACGACCCCGACACGCTACACGCGCAGTCACTAATCGCCGCCGCAGTGTATGGCAAGCCGACGCTTGCCGCACACCTGCTGCGCTCTTCCGGCTAGTGCTCCTTCCAAAGACGGTAAGTTGCACACCGTCCCGCCGACCGGACAGGTTGAATAGCTATATTATCTCTATCTCCGGGAACGGGAAGATGAACTTTCCGCCGTCTGCCAGATATTCTCGCTCCCGGCGCAGGATGCCGTCCTTGAAATGCCAGGGCAGGACCAGAAAATAATCCGGTTTCATCGCTCTCGCTTCCGCTTCCGAGATGATCGGAATGTGCGTTCCGGGGGTCATGCGTCCGAATTTTTCCTGGTTGACCTCGGCGATGGCGGGGATCTCGGCCGAGGTGAAGTTGCAGAATTGCAGGACGACATTGCCCTTGGTCGAAGCGCCGTAGCCCAGCACCTTCTTGCCATCGGCGACGAGTGTCCGAATGAGGCGCGACAGGTCGTCCTTGTGCCGGAACACGCGCTCCTCGAAGTCACGGAACGGCCGCGGTGTGGACAGCCCCATGCGGTCTTCCTGTTCCAGCAGCCAATTGATGACCGCGTGGTCCGCTTTGAGACTCTTGTTGCCCTTGTGGGCGGCGGTGACCGCGAAACTGCCGCCGTTGATATTATTCATGACGACGTTGACGATCTCGAGGCCGGCCGCCTCCAGGATCTTCGCGACGACTCCGAGAGAATAATATTCGATGTGCTCGTGGCAGATCGTGTCATAGGAGTTGAGGCGAAGCATGGACGGCATGTAGCTCTGCTCGAAATGCCAGATACCATCTTCGGCAAGCACCTCGGCCACCTGGCGCGCAAACGCGATGGGATCTTCAAGATCATAAAACATCGCGATGGATGTCACGATTTTCGCCCGCTTTGCCGAGACGCCACGATAGGCTTCGGCCGAGAAAAAGTCCGGCACCAGCTTCACATCGTCCGGATAATACTCTGCAAACTTCCTGCCGGTCGGATCGATGCCGATTCGCGTCAGTCCTGCGGTCGAATAGGCGTTCAGCGTCGTACAGTCGTTGCTACCAATATCCAGAACGACGTCACCGCCGCGCGGTGAGGCAAGCCTCTCCAGGAAGCGAACCTTGTGCGTCAAATGATCGACCATCGACTGGTTGAGACCCGAGCGATAGCCGTAGTTGTCGCCGTACATTTCGCTCGGCTCATAGGAATGTCTGAGCTGCAAAAGCCCGCTGGACGGGGACCAGACCAATTCGAGCGGCCCTTTGGTAACGGGTTCAGAGGCTGACTTCGGAAACACACCTGTCAGTGCCTGCTCGCCGAGATTGAGCACTGAGACGAGATCCTTGCCCTTGCCGACACGGCAGGCCTCGATCGCGTGATAGCTTACCTCGTTCATGGATTCCGTACTCTCAAGTTGTTGATGGGAGGGTTTAAGCCAGGGCCACCCTTGCGCGGCAATCTTCCAGAACCGCAGCGAGGGTGTCCTCGAAGGGATGCTTGGGCGTCCAGCCAAGTTGCGTACGGGCGCGGGTCGCATCGCCCACAATACGCGGCAGGTCGCTCGGCCGCAGGCGCATGGAGTCCTGTTCGGTGACGATCTTGACGCTGCTTTGCGCCAGGAGCCGTTCCAAAATATCTCCCATCCGCCACGATATGCCGGATGCTACATTGAAAATCGTGTTTGGCTTCAGATCGGCGCTGTTCAATACTACGCGCGCATAGGCGCTGGCGACGTCGCGCGCGTCCAGAAAATCCCGCTCCGCATCGAGATTGCCGACGCGAATGACCGGAGGAGCCAGACCTGCTTCAATCCGTGCGATCTGCATGGCAAAGGCCGGCACAGCGAATGATTCCGTTTGCCCGGGCCCGGTGTGATTGAAGGGGCGCAGCCGAATGCATTTAAGGCCATGACGCGAGAGCGCCCCTAACGCGAGATCGGCCGCCGCCTTGGTGACCGCGTAGTCGTCGACAGGTGCAAGCAACGCGCTCTCGTCCAGCGGCAGGCCCGCCTTTGCACTTTCACCGTATACCAGGCCCGATCCTACGTGGAGCAGCCAACACTCCGGTGCCTTCTCGAGGATGGCGTGGGCCACGTTGAGCGCGCCCTGCACATGGATGCGCCATGTATTTTGAGGGTCGGCCTGGGCGGCGCCAAGGGCTGCGACGGCAGCCAAATGGACTACGTGCGTGGGCCTATGGCGGGCGATTGCCTCCAGGACGGCGACTTTGTCGGTCACGTCCAGCGCATCGATTTGACCGAACACCCGATGCGGCCCGCCATCCTTGGAGGTTGCAACAACGGCAATGTCGCGGCTACAGACACGGTGCAGCGCCTCGGAAACATAGGGGCCGACGAACCCGCTTGCCCCGGTCATCAGGATGCGATGGGTCAACGTATCAGCCATAACGCAATCGCGGCTTTCTGCTCAAGACTGGCGTCCGACGGGATTGCTGTGACGTTCGAGATCGGCATCCACCATTTCATGAATCATCTCTTCCAGCGAGATCGTTGCCTCCCAACCGAGCTTCTTTTTTGCCTTCGCGGGGTTTCCGAGCAGGATTTCGACTTCCGCCGGCCTGAACAATTGCGGATCGATGACAAGGTGGTCGTCGATGTTGAGCCCGACATGGTCGAACGCGATCCGGCACATGTCGCGCACGGTCGTCGTCCTGCCCGTCGCCACCACGTAGTCATCCGGCTCCTCCTGCTGCAGCATCAGCCACATGGCGCGCACATAGTCCTTGGAGTGACCCCAATCGCGCTTGGCATCGATGTTTCCGAGCCGCAATTCGCTGGCCAGCCCTTTCTTGATGCGCGCGACCGCATCGGTGACCTTGCGGGTCACGAATTCAATGCCTCGAAGCGGTGACTCGTGGTTGAACAGGATGCCGCTCGAGGCATGCAGCCCGAAGCTCTCGCGGTAGTTGATGGTTATCCAGTGGCCGTAGAGCTTCGCCACCGCATAAGGGGAACGGGGATGGAAAGGCGTGGTCTCCGATTGCATGGGTTCCTGGATCAGGCCGTACATTTCAGACGACGAGGCCTGGTAGAAACGGGCCTCCGGCGATTCCAGGCGGAGCGCCTCGAGAACATTTGTCACGCCTATGCCGGTGACGTTCCCCGTCAGGATCGGCTGCTGCCAGGATGATTTGACGAAGGACTGGGCGGCAAGGTTGTAGACCTCGGCCGGCCTCACGTCGCGAATGGTTCGGGCGAGACCCGACAAATCCGTCAGATTTCCGTCGACGATCCGGACGTCTTTCTCGATGCCCAGCCACTTCAGGCGCGTGGTGTTCACGTCGGCGGTGCTGGATCGCCTGGCGAGCCCGTGGACCTCGTAGCCCTTGGAGAGCAGGAGTTCTGCCAGGTAGGCGCCGTCTTGCCCGGTGATGCCGGTTATCAAAGCTGTCTTTGTCATCAATGTTCTCGGTGTGTCTGATGCTCCCCCAAGCCCCAGTGTTTAATGGTTGCCCGCCCCAGCCCGCGAGCCTGTGAATCGTCAGGTGCGTCCGTATACGTCGTCGAAGCGCACGATGTCATCCTCGCCGAGATACTCGCCGCTTTGAACTTCGATCATCACCAGGCCGATATTGCCGGGATTCTCGAGCCGATGCTTGTGGCCGCACGGGATATAGGTGGATTGATTGGTGGTCAGTAGCAGCTCCTGGTCCCCGTTCACTATCTTCGCGGTGCCGCTGACCACTACCCAATGCTCCGAGCGATGGTAGTGCATCTGCAGGCTCAACCGCCCGCCGGGCTTCACCTCGATGCGCTTGATCTTGAAGCGTTCGCCTTCCTCCAGCACCGTATAGGTGCCCCACGGCCGGTGCACCGTGCTGTGAAGCAAATGCGCTTCGTGTCCCGAAGCCTTGAGCCCCTCGAAGAGTCTCTTGACGTCCTGGACGCGATCACGGGACGCAACGAGCAGCGCATCGGGGGAATCGACAATCACCAGGTCGCTGACGCCAACCGTGCCGATGACCCGTTTGTCCGAGCTTATGTAGCTGTCGGCGGTATCAATCACATGGACATCGCCGCGGATCCTGTTCCCTCTCTCGTCGGGAGGTATAAGTTCGGCCATTGCGTTCCAGGAACCGATGTCGTTCCACCCCATCTCGCAAGGAACGACGGCGAGATTATGCGCTTTTTCCATCACCGCCCGGTCGAGCGAGACGCGCGGAGCCAGGGCGAAATGCTTGGCCGAGAGCTCGATGTTGGCAAAGCGCTCGCCATCAATGATTGCGGCATTCTCGTAGCTGCCGAGAACGGCATCGACCACCTCCGGGCAATGCAGGCCCATCTCATCGAGCATGATCTGCGCCTTGAAGCAGAAGATGCCGGCGTTCCAGAAGAAACGTTTGGAGGCGACATAGGATTTGGCGGTCTCGACGTCCGGCTTCTCGACGAAACGGAGGACTTTTTCGCCGTCGGCCTCGATATAGCCGAACGCCGTGTCCGGCCTGTCCGGATTTATGCCCAGGGTTGCGATGCGCCCCTGCCGCGCATGTTCGATTGCCCGGCTGATGGCGCTTCGAAAGGCCGGCAAGTCGCCGATCATGTGGTCCGCGGGAAAAATGCACAGGATCGCAGCCGGGCCTTGTGTTGCCTTGGCGTGGATCGTCGCCGCGGCGACAGCGGCGGCCGTGTCACGGCCCTCCGGCTCGAGCAGGAAGGTGCGCGGCAGCACGACGGAATCCAGCTCGTCGAAGTCGTCTTTCGTGAGGAAGAGGTGGTTCTTGGAAGTTACGGTGACGAGCTCGGCGACCCCGTCTATCGAAGCCGCTCTCAACACGGTGTGCTGGATCAGCGAATGCCCGTCAGCCACCTTGAGGAAAGGCTTGGGGTGCGATTGCCTGGAGGCAGGCCACAGCCGCGAGCCAGCGCCGCCGCTGATGATGACAGGAACCACTTTCATCAAATGTCCTCTATCTCGTCTGTGACGCGAATGCCTGCGCCCGTTTCAGCACCGAGGCGACGATCGCCGTGGCTCTGCTCTCGGTCGAAGCTTCCGAGTAGCAGCGCAGTTCCGGGGCATTGCCGGAAGGCCGCAGATGTATGATCTCACCTGCGAGCGTCCGCACCCTGAGGCCGTCGGTTTCGTCGACTTCGGCGACGGTCCCGAACGGGGCGAGAAATTGCTGCAGCGCGTCCCGATCGGCGAGATTGTCCATCAATCTGCTTGAACTTTCCGCGGGGAAGTCCTGCAGCCGGTCACTCGCGCATACCGGAAGCTTCCAGAGCTCGCGCAGTTGCGACAGCTTCGTTTTTGTCGACGCCACCGTGCCGAGGACAGCCAGGATCGGGAGAAGCGAGTCCCGCGTCGGCAGTGCGGCCAATGTCTTTCCGTTCACCGTACAATCCGAGCCCACCAGAACGCCGCCATTGGCCTCAAAGCCGAGGACAACGCCGCCGGCGGTGTACGATGCCTCCATGCCTTCGATGACAAATGGAGATCCGACCTTCGTCCTCCGAACCTCGAAACCAAAGGCTTTCGAAATGCCCGAGTTTGACGTTACCGGAGTCACGACCGTATCCGCCTTCAGGAACAGAGCCGTGGCAAGCCCGATCAGGTCGCCGCGGAAAACATCGCCATTCTCGTCTGCCACAAGAGGGCGATCGGCGTCCGCATCGGTCGACACGATGGCGTCGAGGTCGAATTCGCGGACCCAGCCTTTCAACCTTGCAATCGTGTCGGGGTCCACCGCTTCGGTATCGACAGGCACGAAGGTTCCGGTTTTCCCAACGGCAACCACGCTGGCGCCGAACGATTGAAGAACTTCCAGCAAAAGTTCTGCTGCAACCGAACTGTGCTGGTAGACGCCAAGTCTCATGCCGGAAAGAGAGTTCGCCTCAAGCAAATTATTGGCGCGCTCCCGATAAGCGGCAACGGCTTGGTTATGGCGAATGGGCCAGTTCGTTCCTAGAGGGATCGGCGGCGAGCCACGCACATTTAGCCTTTCGGTGACATATTGCGTTATCGCGGCCTCGTCCGCCTTGTTGATTTCACCGTCACGGCCGTAAAACTTGATGCCGTTGCGGTCAGCAGGAATATGCGACCCCGTCACCATGAGAGCCGCTGCGCCGTGGTTCCGGGCGTAGAGGGCGAGGGCGGGCGTCGGAATGACGCCGCAGTCGATCGGCTGAAATCCACTTGCGGCCAGTGCCGTCATGCAGCCGTTGGCGATAGTGGGGCTGCTCTCGCGCAAGTCACGACCGACGAAGATCGGACTATTCGGCTGAACCCCGCTGGAAACCAAGCGCCAGGCAAAGGCTTCAGTGTAAAGTTCGCTGGCTCTGCCGACCAATTCCGAAGCCAAACCTCGAACGCCGCTTGACCCGAATCTCATCATTCCGCTTCTGCTGGTGGAAAGGAAGGCCGGTAATATTGCAGTGGGTTTCGCTGTCAACCTCAAAAATTGCGCAATCTTCGTCCTTCCTCTTTCACGCGAACTACCATTTCGTTGCTTGCTTTGCTGAACGAGGGCGCTCGCCCGACGGGAATTCCCGACGCCTTGCCGATTGCGGCCCGAGTACCATGAGAATTTTAGAAGCCTCTTATGAAATTCGGTCAAAATCTTTCCCAAAAAACCTCTGGCGGTCCTCCAACTCCGCGCTAATGCGATGACCGGGTGACGGGGTTGGGGATTTGCAATCCAGAGTAGTGTCAGACGATGGTCGATCCGGCGCCGTTCTGGTAGTAATATTCCTGCGCCTGGAGTTCAGTACTACCCAATGACCGCATACGTAGAAGCCGTATCGGGGATCCGACCGAAGATGCGGCGCGCCGTTCATGAAAGCGACTGTCCGAGGTTCTGTCCGTGAACCTGCCTATCGTCCCGTGGTGCAGCATCCGTTCCCGGATGGCAACGCATATTGTCCATCGAGGATGTCGCCAACGGCAGCCTGGAAACTGGGACCAGCAGACTAGGCACCTTCGAGCGATATTTTTTTCCGATGCATGGAGCTTGTGATGAAAGCGGTGATACTCGCCGGCGGACTCGGCACCCGATTGGCGGAAGAGACGTCCATTCGCCCGAAGCCGCTTGTTGAAATCGGCGGCCGGCCGATCCTTTGGCATATTATGAAGTGCTATTCGGCGCACGGAATAAATGAGTTCATAGTTTGCTGCGGCTACAAGGGGTATATGATCAAGGAGTATTTCGCCAATTACTTCCTTCATATGTGCGACGTGACATTTGACATCCCTAACAATCAAATGACTACGCATCAGAGTCGCGCGGAGGATTGGAAGGTCACGCTTATCGACACCGGCGATGAAACCATGACCGGGGGGCGCCTTCGGCGCGTGCGGCAATTCATAGGCGAAGAGACGTTCTGTTTCACCTATGGCGACGGCGTTGGCGACGTCGACATCACCGCAACTGTCGAGTTTCATCGTCGTCACGGCAAGCTGGCGACGCTTACCGCGGCGGCGCCGCCTGGCCGATTTGGGGCGCTGAATCTGGATGGCCACGACGTGCGGTCATTTCAGGAAAAGCCGAAGGCAGATGGTGGGGTGATCAACGCCGGTTTCTTTGTGTTGGAGCCGCAAGTCATCGATCGTATCTCCGGCGATGCCACGGTTTGGGAGCGGGAGCCGCTTGAGACCCTTGCTTCGGACGGCCAGCTGGCTGCCTGGCGCCACGAAGGCTTCTGGCAACCCATGGACACCTTGCGTGATCGCAATCAGCTCGAGGCTTTGTGGGCGAGCGGGAAAGCGCCATGGCGGGTGTGGTAATGACCGCCGACGCAAAACCCAGCGCCGACTTCTGGTTCGGCAAGCGTGTCCTTGTAACAGGCCATACCGGTTTCAAGGGCGGTTGGATTTGCATGTGGCTTTCGGCAATGGGCGCGAAGGTCACGGGCCTTTCGTTGGACCCATCCGGCGATCCGTCGCTCTACGGCGTCGCTGGAGTGAGCAGGTTTCTTGAAGCAGACCTGCGCTGCGACATCCGCGACGCTGCCAAGCTGCGTGAGGCTGTTTTGTCCGCGGCGCCCGAGATCGTGCTGCACCTGGCGGCTCAACCGCTTGTGCGCCTCTCCTATGCCGATCCGCTTGCAACCTATGCAACGAACGTGATGGGCACGGCGCATCTCCTGGAGGCTGTGCGACACGCATCGTCGGTCAGGGTGGTCGTCAATGTCACGACAGACAAATGCTACGAGAACCGCGAATGGGTTTGGGCTTATCGCGAGGACGAAGCGATGGGGGGCCATGACCCGTATTCGAGCAGCAAGGGCTGTTCCGAACTCGTGACCGCAGCATATCGCCGTTCGTTCCTCGCGGCCGCGGGCGTGGGCGTCGCGTCTGCCCGCGCGGGCAACGTCATAGGCGGCGGCGATTGGTCGGCCGACAGATTGGTGCCGGACTTCCTGCGGGCCATCGACCGAAATGAAAAGCTCGTCATCCGTTCGCCGGAAGCAACGCGGCCATGGCAACACGTGCTCGAACCGTTGTCGGGCTATCTGTTGATCGCCGAAGCGTTGTGGCGCGACGGCGTCGGCTTCGCGGAAGGCTGGAATTTCGGGCCTGACGAGGATGATGCCAAGCCGGTGCGGTGGATCGTCGAGACGCTGCAGGCTTTGCGCCCGCAGATACGCTGGGAGATTTTCGACGGCGAGCGTCCGCATGAGGCGAATATGCTGGCATTGTCGAGTTCGAAGGCACGCGCCAGATTGAACTGGCGGCCGCGCTGGAGGCTCCGTCGCGCGCTGGAAGAAACGGTTCGATGGCACGAGTCCTGGGCGCGCGGCGAGGACATGGCTGAATTGTGCCGGGAGCAGATCCGCGGCTATCTGGATACCACAGTTTCATGAGCGCGCGGCTGTCGGTTGAGCAAACGCCCCTTGCCGGGCTCCTGGTGATCAGGCGCAATGTGCTAAGCGACCACCGCGGCTACCTGGAACGCTTGTTCTGCAGCTCGGAACTCGCCCCATTCCTCGACGGCCGCAAGATTGCCCAGATCAATCACACGCTGACAAGGAACGCCGGCGCAGCCCGCGGCATGCACTTTCAGCGCCAGCCCTTTCAAGAGACCAAGATTGTGTCTTGCTTGCGCGGAGAGGTCTTTGATGTTGCCGTTGATCTTCGTAAGGGCTCCGCCACGTTTGGCAAATGGTATGGCACTGCTTTAAGCGCCGACAATCACAGCAGCCTTTACATCCCTGAAGGCTTCGCTCATGGCTTCCAGACGCTCTGCAGTGATTGCGAGATGCTTTATTTTCACACGGCTTCCTATTCCGCCGAGGCGGAGGGCGCCGTCAACATGCTCGATCCGGCGTTCGGGATCGAATGGCCGATGGCCATCACCGAGCGATCTGCTCGAGACGAATCCCATCCTTTCATCACAAGCGCATTCGAAGGCCTGGAAATATGATTTGTAGACACTGCCGAGCGCCGGTAACGGAGAGCTTCGTTGACCTGGGCAGCGCGCCCCCTTCGAATGCATATCTGACGGCAGAGGCGATGCGCGGTCCTGAAAAATGGTTTCCGCTTCGCGTTCTCGTCTGCACCCAGTGCTGGCTGGTTCAGACGGAGGATTTTGCCAGGTTTGACGAATTGTTTGACCATGAGTATGCGTATTTTTCCAGCTTTTCGGCCTCATGGCTCAGGCATTCCAAACGCTATTGCGAGGCGATGACCGAGCGGTTCGGCCTCGATGCCGCCAGCCACGTGGTAGAAGTGGCGGCCAATGACGGCTATCTGCTGCAATATTTCAAAGCAGCCGGAATTCCGTGCCTGGGCATCGAACCGACCGAAAGCACCGCCAGGGCAGCCCGCGAAAAGGGGATTGAGATCGTCCAGTCGTTTTTCGGTGAGGCGCTTGGCGAGAAACTGATGACCGAGGGCCGGGGCGCTGACCTCACGGCTGCGAACAACGTGCTCGCCCATGTGCCGGACATCAATGATTTCGTGAAGGGGTTTGCAAGCATTCTGAAGCCGGATGGCGTTTCCACCTTCGAATTTCCTTCCCTGCTCAATCTGCGTGATCTGGTCCAGTTCGACACGATCTACCATGAGCATTTCTCTTATCTGTCCTTGACCGCCGTGAACCAGATATTCGATGCGAACGGTCTGTCGGTCTTCGACGTCGAGGAATTGCCGACCCACGGCGGCAGTCTTCGTGTGTTCGCGCAGAGGAAAGACACCGGGTCGCGCGAGAAAAATGCCTCCGTTGCAGCGATGCTGGAACGTGAGGCATCGGCAGGCCTGTCTTCCCGTGAAGGCTATGCGGGCTTCCAGCGAAGAACCGATGAGGCAAAGAATGCGCTCGTTTCGTTTTTGCTGGCGGCGCGCAACGACGGTAAAAAGGTGGTTGCCTACGGTGCCGCCGCGAAGGGCAACACGTTCCTCAACTATGCCGGTGTCCGCCCGGATCTGATAAGCGTTGTGGTGGACCTCAATCCTGCCAAACAGGGGAAGTTCATGCCTGGAAGCCGAATTCCGATAGCCGGCGAGGAAAAGATCCGCGACGAGAAGCCGGACTATATCATTATCCTTCCATGGAACCTGTCTGAAGAGATTGCCGCCCAACTCGCATACGCTCGCGAATGGGGCGCCAGCTTTGTGACGTCCATACCCGAACTCAAGGTATTCTGATGCGCGTAGCGGTGACGGGCGCGACGGGCTTCATTGGACGCCATGTCCTGGCCGAACTGCGCCGGCGGGGTCATGAAACGACAGTCTGCGTGCGCAACGCGTCACGTCTGCCGGATCAATTCCTGCATATGGGAACGGATGTCCGGGAGATCGCCATAGGCGACGGCGACGAGCCGGACTGGCCGGACCTCGGTTCGCCGGATGTACTTATCCACCTCGCATGGGGCGGATTGCCGAACTATCATTCGCTTCACCATTTTGAGAAAGAGCTCCCTGCGCAATATTCATTCCTTGCTCGACTTTTAAAAACTGGATTGCCTACGCTGGCTGTAACAGGCACGTGCTTTGAGTATGGTATGCAATCCGGAGCTCTCGGCGAGGATCACGTATGCCTGCCAAGCAATTGCTATGGATTTTCCAAGAACGCCTTGCATAAGCAGTTGCAATTTCTTTCTAAGAAACATGAATTCAATCTTGTTTGGGCAAGGCTGTTTTACTTGTATGGCGACGGGCAGTCCTCCAACTCGCTTCTTTCTCATTTGCGTCAAGCGGTAACGGAAGGAAGAGAAGTCTTCGACATGTCGGGAGGAGAGCAGTTGCGCGACTATCTGCCGGTAACGAGTGTTGCGGAGTTTCTTACTACACTTGCCACTCTGGGGCAGGATATTGGCGCAATCAACATCTGCTCGGGAAAACCTGTCTCGGTGCGTAGGCTGGTCGAGACTTGGATTCGTGAAAATGGCTGGAAGATAGAACTCAACCTTGGCCATTATCCGTACCCGGACTACGAGCCGCTGGCCTTCTGGGGGAAGACGGACAAGCTCTCGGCGATCATTTCCACAGTCGGAGGGCCGCCAGGTGACGCGCGGGCGCCCCACTCCAGTCTTTAACGACATCACGCGCCAAAAAACCTCTGGCGATGTCCCCAACTCCGCGCTAATGCGATAACGGGTGACGGGGTTGGGGATTGCAATCTGGAGTGGCGGTGGACGACGATGGTCGATCCGGCGTCGTTCTGGTAGTCATATTCCCACGCCTGGAGTTCAGTACTACCCAATGACCGCGTACGCAGAAGCCGTATCGGGTATCCGACCGAAGATGCGGCGGGCCATCATCATGGTCCAGGACCTTGTCATGGTCCTGGTCTCGGTGGCGCTCAGTCTCACCCTGTCGCAGTCGCGGCTTTCCTTCGACGCGTTCTCTTCTGGCGGGCTTGCCTGCTGGGCGGCCATCGTGCTCGCCGCCCATGTGCTGTTTCGCTATAGCGGCCTCTACAACACCGTATGGCGCTTTGCCTCCACGCCCGACTTCTTCAACATCCTCAAGGGCTGCGGCAGCCTGACGGTGGTCCTCTATTTGGCCGCGGTTGCCTTCCGCTCCTTTTTTCAGCCGGTCGCCGGCCTCAACGAACGCCAGTTCATCGTCTTCTTTCTGGTTTCCTTCACCATCATTTCGGCGCCCAGGCTTTACTACCGCTTCCTCCGCGACGGCGCGTCCTGGCGCATCCTGCGCCGCGCGTCCAGCGACGAGCCGATCAAGCAGGCGCTGTTCATCGGCCGGCTGAGCGAGGCCGACGTGATCGTCCGCTTCACCCGCACGGCCGTGCCGGCCGAATATGCCATCGCCGGCATCATGGCGACCGAGAGCGACGCGCCGCTCGGCACCCAGATCCAGGGCGTTCCGGTCGTGGCGCTCAGGCCGCGCCTGGTCGAGGTGCTGGAAGAATATGTCAACGGCACGGAAAACCTCGATCTCCTGATCTTCGGCAAGGGGGTCGAGCGCGAGATCGAGGATTATGCCGAGCTGGTGCGCGTCGCCCGCCACAGCGGCATCGCCGTCGTCCAGTTTTCCGGCCTTTCGGAACTGGGGCAGGGCGGCAAGCTGGTTCTCGATGCCGTCGAGATGGAAACCATCATGCGCCGTTCGGCAGTCGCCACCGACACGGCGCGCATCGCCGCCTTCGTCGGCGGCAAGCGCGTGCTGGTCACCGGCGGCGCCGGCTCCATCGGCCGTGTCCTGGTCAAGCGCGCGCTGGAGCTCGGCGCCGAAGCGGTGCTGGTGGCCGACAATTCCGAGTTCGGCATTTTCCAGCTCGATCAGCTGATCGACGAAAAAGACCGCGACCGGCTGACCAGCCGCATCGTCGACGTCACCGACCGGCCGCACATGATGCGCCTCGTCGGCGAGTTCAAACCCGCGATCATCTTTCACGCCGCGGCGCTGAAGCACGTGCCGCTCTTGGAAGAGAACTGGGAAGCGGCGATCGAGACGAATGTCTTCGGCACGCTCGCCTGTGCCGAGGTCGCCGCCGAATGCGGGGTGCCGCAGTTCCTGCTGATTTCCAGCGACAAGGCCGTCGACCCGACTTCGGTGCTCGGCGTCACCAAGCGGGCGGCCGAGCAGATCGTCTCCTCGCTGCATGAAACAAACGCCGCGCCGTCGCTTATCCATGCCGGCGGACTGAACGGCCATCAGGCCGGCGCCCCAGGCGTGCATCGTCCCGGCACCAAATTCATCGCCGTGCGGTTCGGCAATGTCTTCGGCTCCAATGGCTCGGTGGCAACCGTCTTCCAGGCGCAGATCGAGGCCGGCGGGCCGGTCACCATCACCGACCGGCGCATGACCCGCTATTTCATGACGGTGGCCGAAGCGGTCGACCTCGTCATCATGTCGGCCGCCGATGCCGAGCAGCGCCAGGGCAGCGACGACTACGCCATCTACATGCTCGATATGGGCAAGCCCGTGCCGATCCTCGAAGTCGCCGAAACCATGATCCGCATGGCCGGCAAAAGCCCCTATACCGACATTCCGATCCGCTTCACCGGCATCAGACCGGGCGAAAAGTTGCACGAGACGCTGCATGGCGAGAATGAAGAGGTCGTCAAGCTCGACATCGCCAAGCTCTTCGGCCTCAGGAGCGATGTCGTGGAATGGCCGAGGATCGAGGCCGCGCTGCCGGCGCTGGCGGCCGCGATGCACGATCGGGACAAGGCAGCCGCGCTTGCCATCCTGGCGGGGCTCTACCGGGCGGAGCAAAGCACTGGCGGCGCGCCCGAGCAGACGGCGCCGAAAACGGTCGGACAGATCGGCTAACACATGTTACCCAAAGTCCGCAACGTTGGCGCCGGATCTGAGCCGTGACGGCAAAGCGGGCTTTCGACCTGACTATCGCGGCCGTGACGCTGGCGGTGACGTCGCCTATTGTGCTCACCGCCATGCTGGCGATCCGGGCGACGTCGCCCGGGCCGGCCATCTTTTCGCAGCCGCGCGTCGGGCGGGGCGGCGCTGTCTTTGCCTGCCACAAGCTGCGCACGATGCATCGCAACACTCCATCCTTGCCCACGCACGAGGCGCCGGCCGGTTCGGTCACCGCGGTCGGCAAGGTGCTGCGCCGGACCAAGGTCGACGAACTGCCGCAGCTCTGGAACGTGCTGAAAGGCGAGATGAGCCTTGTCGGGCCCCGTCCATGCCTGCCGACACAGACAGAGCTGATCGGGCACCGCCATCGGCTGGGCGTGCTGGCAGCGCTTCCGGGCATCACCGGGCTCGCGCAGATCAAGGGCATCGACATGTCCGACCCAAGTCTCTGCGCCGAGACCGATGCTACCTACCTCAAGGTTGCCTCCATCGGCCTCGACGTCAAAATCCTTATTGGCACATTTTACCGGGCCTGACCGGCCTTCCGCGCCAGGCCGCGAAGCCGGTCGAACGTGTCGGCCTCCGGCGCCCAGCCTTCCGATGCCAGCAGCGACGGATCGCAGATCTGGGTCGCGCTCAAGGCCTGCCAGGCCGCCTGCTTGCCAAGCAACGTCGCCGCCAGGCGGAGCGGTATCGCCGGCACGGGCAAAAGGCGCCGCGGACGGCCGAAGCCCTGCCGGAACGCGGTGATGATTTCGGACATGGCAAGAGGAGTGGCGTTGCCCGCGACATAGGCCGGGCGAAGTGGTCCGGGACGACTAAGAAGGTGCAGCACCGCGTCCGCTGCCGTCTCGGACGCGATCAAGGAACGCACGCCCACAAGCGCGCCGGCCGGCAGCGGCAGGGCTGTGTCGGCAAGCCGCATCAGCGACGCCAAGTTGCCCTTCATGCCCTCGCCAAAGACGGGCGGCAGGCGCAGCGCCGTGGCGTCCGCACGCCCGGTGGACGCATAGGCCTCGAGCGTCCCAATCTCGCCTTCACGCTTGGAGCGGCCATAGGCGCATTGCGGGGCGGGGGGCGTCTCCTCATTGATCGTGCCGCTGAAGCCGGGACCGGCTACGGCCCGGATCGAGGAAAGATAGATGAAGCGCCCGCCGGTACATGCCGCCGCAGCCTTGGCCAGCCGCCCGGTCAACGCCGCATTGGCAGCCCGGTAGTCGGCTTCGCTGGCGTTTCGGTCGTTGTTGAGCGCGGCGCAGTGGACGACATGCGTCACATCGCGCATCAGTGCCGGGAAGGCCTCGTCGGGCGCATCGACGCCAGGCAGCAGAACGGCATCGTCCGCGGCCGACAGTCTTTCCAGTCGGCGTGAGGCGACCCGTACGTCGAATCCGGCCCCTTGCAACCGGCCGACGACCTTGCGCCCGATGAAGCCTGTCGCGCCGGTGACCAGAACCTTCATGAATGGTGGGTGGCGTTCGGCGCCATGGCGGTGCCCTTGGCGATCGGCGACACCGTTCGCCCGCAAGCCAGATAGGTTCCGGAAACCAGGAACACCATCAGCGTCGAATCGAGAAGGTCCTGGCCGACCAGGATGCCGGTCAGCCCGCCGATGAGATAGGTGATGACCGTGACGATGATCATTGTTGCGCCGAACCGTTCCACCGGGTCGGCGCTGAGGCGCAGCGCCCTTTCCGCATTCCGGGCCGCGACCACGAATATGGCGGCAAGCGCCAGCGCCCCCAACAAACCGGCTTGCACCGCCGCGGTGAGAAAGCCGTTGTGATAATGGTTGTAACCTGCGTCCATGCCGAATTGATCGTGAAAACCCTGTTTCATCAGCGCGCGGCTGGCCGAGATGCCATGGCCGAAAATCGGCATCTCGCGAAAGGCTCCGACGCCGATTTCCCACATTGCCACGCGCAGGCCGAGCGGCGTCGAGTGATCGCCCTTGGTGGTAAGTGCATCCCAGTCGCTGAACAGGAAGTCGGTGCGGTCCATGATGACGGGGAGGCCGATGGCCGCAACCAGCAGGCAGGCCGCACCGGCGATCAGCGCCAGACGCATCAGATTGGCGCCGGCGAACCGGCGGCGGTTGATCAGCAGGACGGCGATGGCGGCGATCGGCAGGGCAAGCCAGATGATGCGCGATCCAGAAAGAAGGATCGCCACCACCCCAGCGAGTGCGGCGCCGGCCAGCGGCTTCCAGCCCTTCACGATCCCCGAGAGCGCGCCGGCAAAGCACATCATGGTGGCAAGGCAGGTGACCGTCGCGAACACGATCGCATTTCCGGCGCCGCCCTCGGCCCGCATGCCGACCCAGTGATACTGAATGATGGCGATGGCCAGCGCGCCGCAACATGCCGCGGCACTTGCAAGCACGACGATGCGCGCAAGGGTGATCTTGTCCGTGATGCTCCAGGTCGAATAGGAAAACGGGAAGAACACCAAGGTGATCAGCGCCAGGAAATATTTCAAATCCGCCCCAAGCGCACCGTTGACGATCGAGGCAAGAACCATGGCCACGCAATAGGCATAGATCGCCACCGTCATGGTGAGCATCGGCCCGTCGATGTTGAATCGCCGCCGCCTGAAGGCGAGCAGGAAAACGGACCACAGCCCGCCGCCGTTGAAAACGAAGCTCACCACCGATCCCAGCACAGGCGGCGAGAAGAAGCAGATGATCGAGAAGTAGATGTTGATCTGTGTCGGCGTGAGGTGGCGCCGGAGCGATGTAAACGGGTTCAATGCCTTGCTTCGCAATCTTCCAGGTTGTGCGCAGACCCGCGGCGGTGGCAGTTGCCCTCGACCCCGTTCTGTCGCGCCTCGCCCCGTTTCCCGCGCCGGTATAGCGTCTGGCTCCGATCTCCGATAGGGCGGCCGAAGGATGTTCAGTCAAAAATCGCCGATGTGGTCGAAAGCCGTTGGAAAAGTCAATCTAGCCGATCGAGGCAATAGGTTTGTTCGGCGCCTCTCTATTGCTCAGCTTGTCTGGGAGGATTTTCCGTCTTATCTGGCTTACTTGGAAAATTCATTCCCAAACCGCAGTGCTCGGCGCGCGTCTTGCATTGTTATGGATAATGACGATCTGCTAGAACGCCCGCCAGAATGTCCAGGGCTTGACGGGCTGTTTGAGGGAAACCGCGCCAATCGCCTGCAGCAAGGTTCTGGCCGGCACGAAAGAACGCTCAACAGTCCATGAACATCGCGCTCACCCATCTGCAGCGGCTTGAGGCCGAATCCATCCACATCTTCCGTGAGGTTGCGGCCTCTTTCTCCAAGCCGGTGATGCTCTATTCGGTCGGCAAGGATTCCTCCGTGCTGATGCATCTGGCGATGAAGGCCTTCTATCCCGCCAAGCCGCCTTTTCCCTTCCTGCATGTCGACACGACCTGGAAGTTCCGCGAGATGATCGCCTTTCGCGATCAGATGGCGCAGAAGCTTGGCTTCGACCTGCTCGTCCATGTCAACGAGGACGGCGTGCGCGACAACATCAACCCGTTCGATCACGGCTCCAACACCCACACCCATGTGATGAAGACGGTGGCCCTGCGCCAGGCGCTCGACAAATACGGCTTCGACGCGGCCTTCGGCGGCGCCCGCCGTGACGAGGAGAAGTCGCGCGCCAAGGAGCGTATCTTTTCCTTCCGCAACGCGCAGCATGCCTGGGACCCGAAGAACCAGCGGCCGGAAATGTGGAAGATCTTCAACACCCGCATCGCGCCGGGCGAATCGATCCGCGTCTTCCCGCTGTCGAACTGGACCGAACTCGACATCTGGCAGTATATCTTACAGGAGAATATCCCGATCGTGCCGCTTTATTTCGCCAAAGAGCGGCCGGTTGTCGAACGCGACGGCATGCTCATCATGAAGGATGACGATCGCATGCAACTGCGCCCGGGCGAGACGGTCGAGAACCGTCTCGTACGCTTCCGCACGCTGGGCTGCTATCCGCTGACGGGCGCCATCGAATCGGATGCCGATACGCTGGAAGCCATCGTCGGCGAGATGCTGACTGCCCGCACCTCCGAACGCCAGGGCCGCCTCATCGACCGCGACGAGGCAGGTTCCATGGAAAAGAAGAAGCGCGAAGGGTATTTCTGAGCATGCGCCACATCATGGCCAAGAGCCTCGCCCCGACCGACTCGATCCGCGACTACATGGCCGCGCAGGAGAAGAAGTCGCTGCTGCGCTTCCTCACCTGCGGCTCGGTCGACGACGGCAAGTCGACGCTGATCGGCCGGCTGCTTTCCGACACCAAGCAGATTTTCGAGGATCAGCTCGCTGCGCTGGAGAGCGATTCTCGCAAGCACGGCACCACCGGCGACGACATCGACTTCGCGCTGCTCGTGGACGGGCTGGAGGCCGAGCGCGAGCAGGGCATCACCATCGACGTCGCCTACCGCTTCTTCGCCACGCCGAAGCGCAAGTTCATCGTCGCCGACACGCCCGGCCACGAGCAGTACACGCGCAACATGGCGACGGGAGCATCGACCGCCGACCTCGCCATCGTGCTGATCGATGCGCGCCAGGGCGTGCTGCGCCAGACCCGGCGCCATTCCATCATCGCCTCGCTGCTCGGCATCCGTCACATCGTGCTTGCCGTCAACAAGATCGACCTCGTCGGTTTCGACAAAACCGTCTTCGACAGCATCGTGGCGGACTACAGCGACTTCGCGAAAGGACTGGGTTTCGCCAGTGTCGTGCCGATCCCGATGTCGGCGCGCTTCGGCGACAACGTCACCAGCCAGTCGGAGCGCACGGCCTGGTATTTCGGGCCGTCGCTGATCGAGCATCTGGAAACCGTGTCGGTCGACGAGGCCGCGGTCGAGCTGCCGTTCCGCTTTCCCGTCCAGTATGTGAACCGGCCGAACCTCGACTTCCGCGGTTTTGCCGGCACTATCGCCTCGGGCATGGTCTCGCAGGGCGACGAGGTCGTGGTCGCCAAGTCCGGCAGGGCTTCCCGGGTCAAGCGCATCGTCGCGCATGGCGGAGATCTTGAGCAGGCGATTGCCGGCCAGGCCATCACGCTCGTTCTTGAGGATGAGGTCGAGGTTTCGCGCGGCAACATGCTGGTGTCGCCGGCAGCACGCCCGCAGGTCGCCGACCAGTTCGCCGCCAACATTGTCTGGTTCGACGACCAGGCGCTGCTGCCCGGCCGCTCCTATATCCTGCGCACCGAAACCGACCAGGTGAGCGCGACCGTCACCGATTTGAAATACCGGGTCAACGTCAACGATTTCGCGCATGAGGCGGCGAAGTCGCTCGACCTCAACGAGGTCGGCGTCTGCAATCTGTCGACGCGGGCGCCGATCGCCTTCGATCCCTTCGCCGAAAACCGCACGACCGGCGCCTTCATCCTGATCGACCGCATCAGCAACGCCACCGTCGGCGCCGGCATGATCCTGCATTCGCTGCGCCGCGCCGAAAACATCCACTGGCAATCGCTCGATGTCGGCAAGCGCGGCCGCTCCGACCTGAAGAACCAGCGCCCGGCGGTGTTCTGGTTCACCGGCCTGTCCGGCTCGGGCAAGTCGACCATCGCAAATCTCTTCGAGAGGAAGTTGTTCGCGTCCGGCCGCCACACCTACATCCTCGACGGCGACAATGTCCGCCACGGCCTCAATCGCGATCTCGGCTTCACCGACGCGGATCGCGTCGAAAACATCCGCCGCGTCGCCGAAGTGGCCAAGCTGATGGCCGATGCCGGCCTGATCGTCATCGTCTCCTTCATCTCGCCCTTCAGCGCCGAACGGCGCATGGCGCGCGAGCTGATGGGCGAGGGCGAATTCGTCGAGGTGTTCGTCGACACGCCCTTCGAGGAATGCGCCCGCCGCGACCCGAAGGGCCTTTACGCGCGCGCACTGAGCGGCGAGATCAAGAATTTCACCGGCGTCGATTCTCCCTATGAGGCGCCGGAGAATGCCGAAATCCACCTCGAGACTCTCGGCAGGAGCCCGCAGGAGATGGCGGAAGCCCTGGAACACTGGCTGAACGAGCGCGACATTGCCGAAGAGCAGTATGACAATGGCGGCGGTATCTGACGACGAAGCGATGCTCTGCGTCTTCGAGCGTCTGGCGCTCGATGCCGGCCGTGAGGTGATGCGCGTCTTCCACGAAGGCTGCGCGGTCGACAAGAAGTCCGACTCCTCGCCGGTGACGGAGGCTGACCGCGAAAGCGAGAAGATCATCCTCGCCGGCCTTCGCTCCGCTTATCCGGACATTCCTTGCGTGGCCGAGGAGGAGGTTGCGGCGGGCATCGCCGCGCCCGACCTCGACGGCGCCTTCTTCCTCATCGATCCGCTCGACGGCACCAAGGAATTCGTCAACCGCCGCACCGATTTCACTGTCAACATCGCGCTGGTGCGCCATGGCGTGCCGGAAGTCGGCGTCGTCTTTGCGCCCTGCACCGGGCGTTTTTTCTCCGGCCGGCCGGGCAAGGCGGAATCCATCGAAGTGGATAACGACTATCGCATTGTCGGCCGCCGGCCGATTTCCGTACGGGCAGGGGGCACGCCGCTTGCGGTCGTCGCCAGCCGCTCGCACAACACGCCTGAAACCGAGGCTTTCATCCGCGATCTCGGCGCCGCCGAGATCGTCTCGATCGGCTCGTCGCTGAAATTCTGCCTGCTCGCCGCGGCCGAGGCGGACATCTACCCGCGCTTCGGCCGCACCATGGAATGGGACACGGCGGCCGGCGATGCGGTGCTGCGCGCCGCCGGCGGCATGACCCGCACGCTGGACGGCCAGCCGCTCGTCTACGGCAAGCGCAACCAGTTAAGCGACACGGATTTTGCCAACCCGCATTTCATTGCGACGGGGAAGAGCGCGCGCGCGTGATCACGCGTCGCAGATTAGAGAACCTTTGAGGCGCTGGCGGGAAGGATCACAGACCTCTCCCCGATCTCAGTAGGTCCTACGCCGCCGCTACATGCGCCGAGTTCGAGCCGATATAGTTGCGGATCGTCTCGATGATCCGGTCCTGGTCGGCTTCGCTCAGATAGGCGTGCATGGGCAGGCAAAGGATCTGCTTCGGCAGCTTTTCCGAAACGGCGAGGCCGGTCGGCGTGCGCGGATAGTCGCGATAGGCGACCTGTTCGTGCAGCGGCTTCACATAATAGATGACCGACGGGATGCCTTTTTCGCCGAGATGGGCCTTCAGCCCGTCGCGCTTCGGCGTCTCGATGGCATATTGCGCCCAGGCCGAGCGGCCGTGGCCCAGATTGCGCGATGCCTTGACGATGTCGCCGAGCCCTTTGGCATAGCGGTCGGCGACCGCTTGTCTGGCCACCATCTCTTCCTCGAGGATGGCAAGCTTCTCGATCAGGATCGCGGCCTGCAGCGTGTCGAGACGCGAATTGATGCCGACGCGGATGTTGTCGTACTGGGTCCCGCCCTTGCCGTGGAAAGCGAAGGAGCGCAGCTTGTCGGCCAGCGCAGCGTCATTGGTGAACATCGCGCCGCCGTCACCATAGCAGCCGAGCGGCTTGGCCGGATAGAAGCTGGTCGAGCCGACATGGCCGAAGCCGCCGCACATCGTGCCGTCGGCGGAGCCGCCCATCGACTGGGCGGCATCCTCGATCACCAGAAGGTTCTCGCGCTTGGCGATCGCCATGATAGCCTGATAATCGGCGGCAAGCCCGAACAGGTCGACCGGGATGATCGCCTTCGGCTTCAGCCGGCCTTCCTTCTTGATCATGTCGATCGCCGCTTCGAGGCTGGCGATGTCGATATTGTAGGTGTCGGGATCGACGTCGACGAAGACGGGCTCGGCCTTGGCGAGCGCCACCACTTCGGCCGTCGCGGCGAAGGTGAAGCTCGGCACGAACACGGCGTCGCCCGGGCCGATGCCGGCCGCAAACAGCGGCAGAAGCAGCGCATCGGTGCCGTTGGCACAGGCCACCACATGCTTGACGCCGACGTAAGCCGCGAGCTTGTTCTCGAATTCGGTGACCTGGGGCCCGAGGATGTAACGGCCGTCTTCGACCACCTTGTCGATCGCGGCCTTGAGCCGGTCGCGGATTCGTTCGCGCTGCGCGCCAAGATCGATGAACTGCATGTCGGCCTCAATGCTGCCAGTAAACCGGCCCGCTGGTACCAGACTTGGCACGGCTGAAAAAGCCGGCCACGGCCGAAGCGAATTGCGCAAGTGTCGCAGCCTGTTACCGTCTTTTGCCGGCGTATTGCCCGAGGAAGCCGGAAATCCAGGCTTCCGGGCGCATTCTCAGCGCCTTTTGTCGCGCTGTTCCGGTCTTTGGAAACATAAAGTGATCGCTCGGGCAGGGGTCGTCGGCCGGCTCGGGCAGCCGATCAGGCGATTTCGTGCCGCCACGGTGGGTTGGCGCCGGCCCGCGACACGGTCACCGCGGCTGCTTTGGCGCCAAGCTCCAGCGCCCCGCGGATCGCGTCTTGCGAGAGGCCGCCGATCGCCGCCTTGGTGAGCAGGCCCTGCTCGTGCAGCGAGGCGAGGATGCCGGCATTGAAGGTGTCGCCCGCGCCGACCGTGTCGACCACCTTCACCTTCTGCGGCACGACCGTGATCTTGTGCTCCTTGCTGTAGCCGACGGCGCCCTCGCTGCCATGGGTGACGACGATCAGCCTGGGGCCGCGGTCCAGCCAGTTGCGCACGACGTCCTCATGCGAGCCCGCTTCGTCGAACCAGTTGAGGTCTTCGTCCGACAGTTTGACGATGTCGGCCATCGCCATCATCTCGCGGATGCGCCTCAGATGCTTGGCCTTGTCCGGGATGAAGTTCGGCCGGATGTTGGGATCAAGCATCATCACCCGGCTCTCGTGCTCGCGCCGCATGAATTCCTCGTAAGCGGATCCGGCGGGCTCCGAGATCAGGCTGATAGCGCCGAACAGCATGGCTTGGATCTCGGCGCCCAGCCTCGGCAGGTCCTCCACGGCGAGCATGCGCCCGGCGGTGTTCTCGTCATAGAAGGTGTAGGTCGCCTGGCCGTTGGTAAGCCGCACGAAGGCAAGCGTCGTCGGTTTCGGCGAGGTGTGCGCATAGGTCGAGCTCACCTTGCTCGCCCCCAGTGCCTCCCGGAGCTGGCCGCCGAACAGGTCGGAGGAGAGGCCGGAGAAGAAGCCTGCCGGGGCACCCAGGCGACCGAGCGCGATCGCCGTGTTGAACACCGCGCCGCCGACATAAGGCGCGAAGGCCGCTTCGCCTTCCGTCGTCGTGCGCGGCAGCATGTCGATCAGGGCTTCACCACAGCAGAGGATCATTGTGTCTTGGTCTCCGGCGGATGGATCACGCCCTTGCGGATGATGATGTTGGCATAAAGCCTGGGTTCGCTGGTCGCCACGATCGCGTGCGCGGCCTTGACGCGTGCATAGAAGTCGGCCCCGGCCAGCGCAATCACCTTGTGGCCCGGCGCGCGTTTTGCACAGACAGCTTCCATCTCGTGATGCACGGGATCGGCGAGCGCCGGATCGCCGTCGACCGAGGCGCGGAACAAAGCCTCGGGCACCGCCTCGTCCACCGGCAGCACGCTCAAAACGGCGTCGAGCACCGGAATGATGGGATGGCCGTCGACGCGGATCAGCCTGCGCGCCTGTTCCTCGGCCGGATAATTGCCGTCGACGATGGCGATCTCGTCGCCATGGCCCATGGCCCTGAGCGTCGCCAGAAGCTGCGGTCCGAGCAGCGGCGGGATGCCGATCAGCATGATCAGGCGCTCCTGGAAATCGTGGTCGGTCCGATCAGGAAGCGCTCCGACAGCGGCAGGCTCGCGCCGCCCAGCGCCCGCGCATGGATGCCCACGGTTCCTTCGCGCACGATGGGCAGTTTCAGTCCCTCGGCGTCGATGCCGACGATGGCATCCGTGACCGCATCGACGAGTCGCCGCCGCACTTCGAGAGGCATCCAGCCGTCGATAACCGCCGCTTCGAAATCGATAACGGACGACGCCGCGACGATCGCATAGGCCAGCGCCTGCGAGGCGCTGGTGATCCAGTCGTCGAGCTCGGCGCCGATCTCGCCCCATTCCTGCGGCGAGGTCCAAAGATAGGAGCCGTCGATGCCCTTGGCGCTCAGCGCCTTTTCCAGTATGGCGATCGAGGCGACGTCGATCAGCTGCGTCGGCTTTCCGTCCGCCCCGGGCACGGGCATCGAACCCAGCGCGCCGGCGTTGCCGGTCGGCCCGCCGAACAGCCGGCCGTTGAGCACGATGCCGCCGCCGGCAAAGGCGCCGATGTAGAAATAGACGAAGTCGCGCGCCGCTCCCGCCTGGCCGAAGACGAGCTCGGCGCCGCAGGCCGAGGTGGCGTCGTTCTGCAGATAGACCGGAAAGTCGCACTGCGCCTGGATGTCGGCGCGGATGTCGCGATGGCGCCATTCGTCCATGATCTCGCGCGGCGCGCCGGCCGTGTCGGCCCAACTCCAGAGTTCGAACGGCATGGCGATGCCTAGGCCGGCTATGCGCTTGTCTTGCGCCGGCGTCAGTTCGCCGCGCATTTTCTTGATGCCGGCGCTGACGAATTCCACCGTCTCGCGCGGCGCCGGATAGCGATAGGAGTTCTGCAGCATCGCGCGCACATTGCCGAGGAAGTCGATCAGCACCAGCTCGGCGCTGCGGCGGCCGATCTTGAGGCCGATGAAGAAGGCGCCCTCCGGGTTGAGCGCCATCGGGATCGACGGCTGGCCGATCTTGCCGCGCAACGGCGCCTGGCGGACGAGCAGCTTGTCTTCCTCCAGTTCGCGCATGATGACGGACACCGTCTGGGCGGACAGCCCTGTCATGCGCGCAATGTCGGACTTGGCTAGGCTGCCATGCTGGCGCACCAGGGACAGCACGAGCCGCTCATTGTGGTCGCGCATGCCGCTCTGGTTTGTGCCGCGATGCAACCGGCTCTCCCGAGCCTCGGGCGAACCGCGCCTCGCAATGCCGGTCTCCACCCTGTTCCTCCCGTCAGTTTCCCCGCACTGCTTTTCGTTCAGAATGAGTGAACGGCGCAAGTCTGTCAATAATAAATAAGAGTGATTTAATTATTGACAGATGTCTCGGACTGGTGTCTTTTGAGGTGGCGTCCACGCTGGGAGAATGGTTGGATGCGCTTGAGGCGCCGGGTTGGCCGGCGTCCGGAATGGTTCCATTGGGAGGAAATCGTGACCAAGAAATCGCTGCTGAAGTCCACCGTGTTCGCGGCGGCCGGGCTGGGCCTGCTCGCATTCGCCTCGTCCGCGTCGGCCGCCGGCGTCGGCGCCTGCCTGATCACCAAGACCGACACCAATCCCTTCTTCGTCAAGATGAAGGAGGGCGCGACCGCCAAAGCCAAGGAGCTCGGCGTCGACCTCAAGACCTATGCCGGCAAGATCGATGGCGATAGCGAAAGCCAGGTCGCGGCAATCGAAAGCTGCATCGCCGATGGCGCCAAGGGCATTCTGATCACCGCCTCCGACACCAAGGGCATCGTGCCGACGGTGAAGAAGGCGCGCGACGCCGGCCTGCTGGTGATCGCGCTCGACACGCCGCTCGATCCGATCGACGCTGCCGATGCGACCTTCGCCACCGACAATCTGGAAGCCGGCAAGCTGATCGGCGCCTGGGCGGCTGCCACGCTCGGCGACAAGGCCAAGGACGCCAAGATCGGCTTCCTTGATCTGACCCCCTCGCAGCCGACCGTCGACGTGCTGCGCGACCAGGGCTTCATGATGGGCTATGGCATCGACGTGAAGGACCCGAACAAGATCGGCGACGAAGACGATCCGCGCATCGTCGGCCATGACGTCACCAACGGCAACGAGGAAGGCGGCCGCAAGGCGATGGAGAACCTCCTGCAGAAGGACAACACCATCAACGTCATTCACACCATCAACGAGCCCGCTGCCGTCGGCGCCTACCAGGCCCTCAAGGCCGTCGGCCTCGAAAAGCAGGTGCTGATCGTCTCCGTCGACGGCGGCTGCCCGGGTGTGAAGTCGGTGACCGAAGGCGTGATCGGCGCCACCTCGCAGCAGTACCCGCTGCAGATGGCAGCGCTCGGCATCGAGGCGATCGCCGCCTATGCCAAGGACGGCACCAAGCCGAAGCCGACCGAAGGCAAGAACTTCTTCGACACCGGCGTCAATCTGGTCACCGACAAGCCGGCTAACGGCGTGAAGTCAATCGACACCAAGGAAGGCCTGGCCAAGTGCTGGGGCTGATGGTTGCCTGACAGGCACACAAACCTTGCGGCTGGGGGCTTGATCCCCGGCCGCATCGGGTGGACGATGCATTTTCGTAAGCGCTGAAAAGCCCGGCAACAGACCGGAAATGCGTAAACGCGGCACGGAGCCGTGACAAAGCTTCGTGAGACGGGAGGAGACATGTCGCAGATTCAGGAATTCGAGAAGGTTCTCTCGGGCAGCGATACCAGCGTCGCCGCCTTCGACGAGCACGGCAAGTCGTTCGTCAAGCGCGCGCAGCATTTCCTGCATTCCACGCCGGCGGCGGTGCCGCTGATCGTGCTGGTGCTGTCGATCATCATCTTCGGCATCGCCATCGGGGGACGTTTCTTCTCGTCCTACACGCTGACGCTGATCCTGCAGCAGATCGCCATTGTCGGCATTCTGGGCGCCGCCCAGACGCTGGTCATCCTGACCGCCGGCATCGATCTGTCGATCGGCGTGATCATGGTGATTTCGGCCGTGATCATGGGCAACTGCGCCATCACCTACGGGATGCCGACCCTTCTTGCGGTAGTCGTAGGCCTTGCCGCCGGCGGCGCCTGTGGCCTGCTCAACGGTCTGCTCGTCGCTTACATGAAGCTGCCGCCCTTCATCGTGACGCTCGGCACTTGGAACATCGTCATGGCTACGAATTTCATCTATTCGGCCAACGAGACGATCCGCGATGCCGACGTCGACGCCCAAGCGCCGCTGTTGCACCTGTTCGCTATGAGCTTCAGGGTCGGCTCTGCGGTGCTGACGGCCGGTGTCATCGCCACCGTCGTGCTGGTGGCGATACTCTGGTACGTGCTCAATCACACCGCCTGGGGCCGCCATGTCTATGCCGTGGGCGACGATCCCGAAGCGGCGAAGCTGTCGGGCATTCAGACCAAGAAGGTGCTGATAGCTGTCTATACGCTCGCCGGCCTGATCGCCGCCTTCGCGGCCTGGGTCTCGATCGGCCGCAACGGCTCGATTTCGCCGTCGGCCGCCGTCACCGACTACAATCTGCAGGCGATCACCGCGACGGTGATCGGCGGCATCTCGCTCTTTGGCGGCCGCGGCTCGATCCTCGGCACGCTGTTCGGCGCCATGATCGTCGGCGTCGTCTCGATGGGCCTCAACATGCTGGGCGCAGACCCGCAATGGAAAGTGCTGCTCACCGGCGTGCTGATCATCGGCGCCGTGGCGATCGACCAGTGGATCAGAAAGGTTTCGGTGTAACCATGACCCAGCAGGCTGTTCTCACCGCGCGCGGCCTCACCAAGCGCTACGGCCGGGTGACCGCGCTCAACAACTGCGACTTCGATCTCTATCCGGGCGAAATCCTGGCGGTGATCGGCGACAACGGTGCCGGCAAGTCGACGCTGATCAAGGCGATCTCCGGCGCCGTGCATCCCGACGAGGGAACCATCGAGCTCGACGGCAAGCAGGTGCTGTTCAAGTCGCCCATCGAAGCCCGCGAAGCCGGCATAGAGACGGTTTACCAGAACTTGGCGCTGTCGCCGGCGCTGTCGATCGCCGACAACATGTTCCTCGGCCGTGAAATCCGCAAGCCCGGACCGCTCGGCAGCTGGTTCCGCATGCTCGATCGGCCGGCGATGGAAAAGCGCGCCCGCGACAAGCTCACCGAACTCGGCCTGATGACCATTCAGAACATCAGCCAGGCGGTGGAAACGCTCTCGGGCGGCCAGCGCCAGGGCGTCGCGGTGGCGCGCGCCGCAGCCTTCGGCTCCAAGGTGGTGATCATGGACGAGCCGACGGCCGCGCTCGGCGTCAAGGAGAGCCGACGCGTGCTCGAGCTGATCCTCGACGTCAAGAAGCGCGGCCTGCCGATCGTGCTTATCTCGCACAACATGCCGCATGTCTTCGAGGTGGCCGACCGTATCCACATCCACCGGCTTGGACGGCGTCTGTGCGTCGTCGATCCGAAGCAGATCTCCATGTCGGATGCCGTCGCGCTGATGACCGGCGCCAAGAAGCCGCCGGAGGACGCGCTGGCAGCCTGATCTCCATCCACCACGGGTGAATTGCCGCAGAGGTAACCAGATGACATCGCGACCTAAATCGATTGAATATATGCTGCGATGCAACACCATGGGGTAGGAGAAACAGTGAAAGCCGGTATGATCGTGGCACCAACACGAGAGGCAGCATGACACCCGCCATGACGATCGAAGCCCCCGCTCTCGACAATCCCGATCCCAAGACGCTTGCCGAAGAAGTCTTGCGGTCGCTCAAGTACCGGGTCGGCAAGGACACGACCGTCGCCACGCCCTATGACTGGCTGACCGCCTCGATAAAGGTGGTGCGCGACCGCATCCTCGATCACTGGATCCAGGCGACCAAGGAAGCCTACGATCAGCAGGAAAAGCGTGTCTATTATCTCTCGCTCGAATTCCTGATCGGGCGCCTGATGCGCGACGCCTTCTCCAATCTCGGCCTGATGGAGAACATGCGCGAGGCGCTGGCCTCGCTCGGCGTCGATCTCGACCTCATCGCCGGCCTCGAGCCCGACGCAGCCCTCGGCAACGGCGGCCTCGGCCGGCTTGCCGCCTGCTTCATGGAAAGCATGGCGACCGTCGACATTCCCGCGCATGGCTACGGCATCCGCTACGCCAACGGCATGTTCCGCCAGGAGATCCACGACGGCTGGCAGGTGGAGCTGCCCGAGACCTGGCTCGACCACGGCAACCCGTGGGAGTTCGAGCGGCGCGAACGTTCCTTTGAGGTCGGCTTCGGCGGCTCGGTGGAATCGATCACCTCCAAGGACGGGCGGCTCGAGCGCCATGTCTGGAAGCCGACCGAGCATGTGCTGGCGGTTGCCTATGACACGCCGGTCGCCGGCTGGCGCGCCAGGCGCGTCAACACGCTGCGGCTATGGTCCGGCATGCCGATCGACCCGATCCTGCTCGACAAGTTCAACGCCGGCGACCACATCGGCGCTCTCGCCGAGAGCAACAAGGCCGACGCGCTGTCGCGCGTGCTCTATCCCGCCGATTCCCACATGGCCGGGCAGGAGCTCAGGCTGCGGCAGGAATATTTCTTCTCCACCGCCTCCCTGCAGGACATCGTCCAACGCCATCTCAGCCAATATGGCGACCTGAAGTCGCTGCCCGACAAGGCCGCGATCCACCTGAACGACACCCATCCCGCGGTCGCCGTGGCTGAGCTGATGCGACTGTTGATGGACGTCCACGGCATGGATTTCGACCTCGCCTGGGATATCACCAGGCGCACCTTCGCCTACACCAACCACACGCTGCTGCCGGAGGCGCTGGAAAGCTGGCCGGTGCCGCTATTCGAGCGCCTGCTGCCGCGCCATATGCAGATCGTCTACGCCATCAATGCGCAGGTGCTGCTCGAGGCGCGCGCCACCGGAAAATTCTCCGGCGAGCAGATCGCCCGCATCTCGCTGATCCAGGAAAATGGCGACCGCCGCGTGCGCATGGGCAATCTCGCCTTCGTCGGCTCGCATTCGATCAACGGCGTCTCGGCGCTGCACACCGAGCTGATGAAGGAGACGGTGTTCGCCGACCTCCACAAGCTCTATCCGGACCGTATCAACAACAAGACCAACGGCATCACGCCCAGGCGCTGGCTGATCCAGTGCAATCCCGGCCTGACCGCGCTGGCGCGCGAGGCGATCGGTGACCGCTTCATGGACGACATCGAGGCGATCAAGGATCTCGATCCCCTTGCCGACGATGCCGCCTTCCGCGAGAAGTTCGCCGCCGTGAAGCGCCAGAACAAGGCGAGGCTCGCCAACCTCGTCGCCGACCGTCTCGGCATCAGGCTCGATCCTTCGGCGCTGTTCGACATCCAGGTCAAGCGCATCCACGAATACAAGCGCCAGCTGCTCAACATCCTGGAGGCGATCGCGCTCTACGACCAGATCCGCTCGCATCCGGAGCGGGACTGGATGCCGCGGGTGAAATTCTTCGGCGGCAAGGCGGCGCCCAGCTACCACAACGCCAAGCTCATCATCAAACTGGCCAACGATGTCGCCAGGGTCATCAACGGCGATCCGTCGGTGCGCGGCCTGCTGAAGGTCGTCTTCGTGCCGAACTACAATGTCAGCCTGGCCGAGGTGCTGATGCCCGCGGCCGATCTCTCCGAGCAGATCTCGACCGCCGGCATGGAGGCTTCCGGTACCGGCAACATGAAGTTCGCCCTCAACGGCGCCTTGACCATCGGCACGCTCGACGGCGCCAATGTCGAGATCAAGGAACGCGTCGGCGACGACAACATCTTCATCTTCGGCCTGACCACGGCGGAAGTCGCCGAACGGCGCAACAACGGCTACAACCCGCGTGGCGTGATCGAGTCCTCGCCCGAATTGTCGCAGGCGGTGTCGGCGATCTCGTCCGGTGTCTTCTCGCCCGACGATCCCAACCGCTACCGAGACCTGATGAACGGTCTCTACCAGAGCGACTGGTTCATGGTGGCGGCCGATTTCGACTCCTACGCCGCCTGCCAGCGCGAGGTCGACGACGTGTGGCGCAACAGTCCCGACTGGTACGCGCGCGCCATCCGCAATGTCGCCCGCGTCGGCTGGTTCTCGTCCGATCGCACCATCCGCCAATATGCGAAAGAAATCTGGAACGTGCCCGTCTGATGTGATTGCATGAGGTCACGAACGATGTGGCCCCGGTGCATGCCGCCCAAAAGTGCACGGCGGTTTTGGGATTACGGCATGCACCTAAACAAAGATCAGTGCATGCCGCCCAAAAGTGCATAGCGGTTTTGGGACTACGGCATGCACCAAAACAGAAGGTTCCCAGGGAGGGACGCTGCCTGATGAGGAAGCCGCGCGCGACCGCTGCGACAAGCGGGCCGGACGGACTGGCGCCAGCCGGCGATGTCGCGGCGATTGTCGCCGGAACGCATGGCGATCCCTTTGCGGTTCTGGGCCTGCATGAAGCCGGCAAAGGCTTCGTCGCCCGCTGCTTCGTGCCCAATGCCGAAGTCGTCACCGCCTATACGCTGACCGGCAAGGAGGTCGGCGAACTCGTCCGCAGCAATGATGCCGGCTTCTTCGAGGGCAGGCTCTCGATCCGCAAGCGCCAGCCGCTGCGCTATCACGCGAAAAATGCCGGCGGCGATTGGTGGCTGACCGACCCTTACTCCTTCGGCCCGGTGCTCGGACCGATGGACGACTACTACATGGCCGAGGGCTCGCATCTGAGGCTCTTCGATAAGCTCGGCGCCCACATCATCGAGCATGAGGGCGCCACCGGCGTGCATTTCGCGGTTTGGGCGCCCAATGCCCGGCGTGTCTCGGTGGTTGGCGCCTTCAACGACTGGGACGGTCGCAGGCACACCATGCGCGACCGCAAAGACACCGGCATCTGGGAGCTGTTCATTCCGGATCTCGGCGCCAGCCAGCCTTACAAGTTCGAGATCATCGGCCCCGACGATGTGCGGCTGCCGCTCAAGGCCGATCCCTTCGCCTTCGAATCCGAGCTGCGTCCGGCGACCGCTTCCGTGACGGCGCCGCCGATGGCGCATCAATGGGGCGACGAGGCGCACCGCAGTTTCTGGCAGAAGGCCGATCCGCGGCGCGAAGCGATCTCGATCTACGAAGTCCATGCCGGCTCGTGGCAGCGCCGCGACGACGGCACGTTCCTCACCTGGGACGAGCTCGCCGCGCGGCTGATCCCGTACGCGGTCGACACCGGCTTCACCCATATCGAGTTCCTGCCGATCTCCGAGCATCCCTACGACCCGTCCTGGGGCTACCAGACGACCGGCCTCTATGCGCCGACTGCGCGCTTCGGCGATCCCGACGGCTTCGCCCGCTTCGTCGACGGCGCGCATCGCGCCGGCGTCGGCGTCATCCTCGACTGGGTGCCGGCGCATTTCCCCGTCGACGAGCATGGGCTGGTGAAGTTCGACGGCACCGCGCTCTATGAGCATGCCGATCCGCGCCAAGGTTTTCACCCGGACTGGAACACCGCGATCTACAATTTCGGCCGCCGCGAGGTGGTGTCCTTCCTCGTCAACAACGCGCTGTTTTGGGCCGAAAAATATCATGTCGACGGCCTGCGCGTCGACGCGGTCGCCTCGATGCTCTACCTCGATTACTCGCGCAAGGCGGGCGAGTGGATCCCCAACGAGAAGGGCGGGCGCGAGAACCTTGAGGCTGTCAGCTTCCTGCAAAAGATGAACAAGGAGCTTTACGGCCACCATCCTGGCGTGATGACGATCGCCGAGGAATCGACCTCATGGCCGAAGGTCTCGCGGCCGGTGCACGAAGGCGGGCTCGGCTTCGGCTTCAAGTGGAACATGGGCTTCATGCACGACACGCTGGAGTATTTCTCCAAGGAGCCGATCTATCGCAAGCACCACCACAACGACATCACCTTCGGCCTCGTCTACGCCTTCTCCGAGAATTTCGTCCTGCCGCTCTCCCATGACGAGGTCGTGCACGGCAAGGGCACATTGCTCAACAAGATGGCCGGCGACGACTGGCAGAAATTCGCCACGCTGCGCGCCTACTACGCCTTCATGTGGGGTTATCCGGGCAAGAAGCTCCTGTTCATGGGGCAGGAATTCGCCCAGCGCCGCGAATGGAGCGAGGAACGCGCGCTCGACTGGAACCTCTTGGACTACGCCCCGCATCGCGGCGTCTGGCAGGTGGTGCGCGACTTGAACTACCTCTACCGCTCGCGCCCGGCGCTGCATGCGCGCGACTGCGAGCCGGAAGGCTTCTCCTGGCTGATTGTCGACGATCGCGACAACTCCGTCTTTGCCTGGCTGCGCAGCGCACCCGACGGCAACCCGATCGCCGTTATCTCCAATTTCACGCCGGTGCCGCGCGAGAACTATCGTGTGCCGCTGCCGAAGGCGGGAGAATGGCGCGAGATCATCAACACCGACGCCGCCGATTATGGCGGCTCAGGCATGGGCAATGTCGGCATGGTCGTGGCGAGCGAGGAAGGGGGCGGCATATCGGCGACGATGCTGTTGCCGCCGCTGTCCACAATCATGTTGGAATTCGTCGCGGGCGAAAGCAGATGATATCTCATCTTGCTGAAGCAATGTCCCGGACAGATTACTTGGGAGGGTAACAATGGCAGAGATCAAGAGAACCCAGCCGCTGGCGCGCGATGCCATGGCCTATGTGCTTGCCGGCGGCCGCGGCAGCCGCCTCAAGGAGCTGACAGACCGGCGCGCCAAGCCCGCTGTCTATTTCGGCGGCAAGACGCGCATCATCGATTTCGCGCTGTCCAATGCGTTGAACTCCGGCATTCGCCGTCTCGGCGTCGCCACCCAGTACAAGGCGCACTCGCTGATCCGCCACCTGCAGCGTGGCTGGAACTTCCTGCGGCCTGAGCGAAACGAAAGCTTCGACATCCTGCCGGCCTCGCAGCGCGTCTCGGAGACGCAGTGGTATGAGGGCACGGCGGACGCGGTCTACCAGAACATCGACATCATCGAGGCCTACGGGCCTGAATACATGGTGATCCTCGCCGGCGACCACATCTACAAGATGGACTACGAGCTGATGCTGCGCCAGCATGTCGATGCCGGCGCCGACGTCACCGTCGGCTGCCTGGAAGTGCCGCGCATGGAGGCGACCGGCTTCGGCGTTATGCATGTCGATGCCAAGGACAACATCATCGCTTTCGTCGAAAAGCCGGCCGATCCGCCCGGCATCCCCGACAAGCCTGAGTTCGCCCTGGCATCGATGGGCATCTATGTCTTCAAGACCAAGTTCCTGATGGAGCAGCTGCGCCGCGACGCCGCCGAACCCGGTTCCAGCCGCGACTTCGGCAAGGACATCATCCCCTATATCGTCCAGCACGGTAAGGCGATCGCCCACCGCTTCGCCAAGTCCTGCGTGCGCTCCTCGCATGAGGCCGAGCCTTACTGGCGCGACGTTGGAACGGTGGATGCCTATTGGGAGGCCAATATCGACCTCACCGACGTCACGCCCGAGCTCGACCTCTACGACCGCGACTGGCCGATCTGGACCTATGCCGAATTGAAGCCGCCGGCAAAATTCGTGCATGACGAGGACGGCCGCCGCGGCGAGGCGATCTCCTCGCTGGTGTCTGGCGACTGCATCGTCTCCGGCGCATCGCTGCGCCGCAGCCTGATCTTCACCGGCGCGCGCATCAATTCCTATTCGAAGCTCGAGGAGGTGGTGATGCTGCCCGACGTCCAGGTCGGGCGCAACGCGCGCCTCAGCCGCGTCGTCATCGATCATGGCGTCCATATCCCGGAGGGGCTGGTGGTCGGCGAGGATCCGGCGCTCGACGCCAAGCGCTTCCGCGTTTCGGAAAAAGGCATCTGCCTGATCACGCAGGATATGATCAACAAGTTGTCGACCTGACCAGGTCGATCAACAAGCTGTCAACCTGACAGGGTTGATCAGCAAGCTGTCAGGTTGATCAACAAGTCGTCACTTTGACCTGCCACTGTAAGATCGGAATGTGAGGCGCATGCAGGTTCTGTCGGTCACGCCCGAAATCTTCCCGCTGATCAAGACCGGCGGGCTTGCCGACGTGGCCGGCGCGCTGCCGATTGCGCTCGCCGGCAAGGGCGTGGCGATGCGCACGCTTATTCCCGGCTATCCGGTGGTGATGGAGGCCTTCAAGAAAAAGAAGGCCGTCTACCAGTACCCGCTGCTGCAGGGCGGCAAGGCTTCGGTCCATGCCGTCAAGATCGGCGAGCTTGACCTCTTCGTGCTCGACGCGCCGCATCTGTTCGCCCGCCAGGGAGGCCCCTATGGCACTGCCTCCGGCTCCGACTGGCCCGACAACTGGCGGCGCTTCGCGGCGCTGAGCCAGGTCGGCGGCGACATCGCCGGCGGCGCCATCTCCGGCTACCAGCCCGACATCGTGCACGCCCATGACTGGCAGTCGGCGATGACGCTTGCCTATATGCGTTATGGCAAGGCGGTCGGCGTGCCGTCGCTGATCACCGTGCACAACCTGGCCTTCCAGGGCCAGTTCGGCGCCGGCATCTTCGGCGAGCTTGGCCTGCCGGGCGTGGCCATGCAACTCGACGGCGTCGAATATTATGGCGGCGTCGGCTTCCTCAAGGCCGGCCTGCAGGCGGCCTGGGCGATCACTACGGTGAGCCCGACCTACGCGCAGGAAATCCGCTCGCCGGAATTCGGCATGGGCCTCGACGGCTTGATCAACATGCGCGCCACCGACCTCTACGGCATCGTCAACGGCATCGACGTCGACATCTGGAATCCCGAGACCGACAAGCATCTGGTGGCCAACTATTCGGCCGAGACGCTTGCGGCGCGCGCCAAAAACCGCAAAACCGTCGAGGACCGCTTTAATCTCGAAAATGACGACAGCCCGATCGTCTGCGTGGTCAGCCGGCTGACCTGGCAGAAGGGCATGGACATTCTGGCCGCGGTCGTCGATGGCATTGTCGCCGCCGGCGCGCGGCTGGCGATCCTGGGGTCGGGCGACGCCGGCCTCGAAGGCTCGCTGCTCGCCGCCGCCGCGCGGCATCGCGGCCGCGTTGGCGTCGTCATCGGCTATGACGAAGCGCTCTCGCACGTCATGCAGGGCGGCTGCGACGCCATCGTCATCCCATCGCGCTTTGAGCCTTGCGGGCTGACGCAGCTTTACGGCTTGCGCTATGGCTGCGTGCCGATCGTCGCCCGCACCGGCGGTCTTGCCGACACCATCATCGACGCCAATGAGGCGGCGCTTTCGGCAGGCGTCGCCACCGGCTTCCAGTTCGCGCCGAACAATGGCGGCGCGCTGCTGCATGCGATCCAACGGCTGGTCGAGGCGCATGCCAGGCCCGCGGCCTGGGCCTCGATCCAGCGCCAGGGCATGAAGGCCGATGTCTCCTGGGACAAGAGCGCCGAAAGATACGTCGAACTCTATCGCCTGCTGCTTTCGAAAAGGGTTGCCTGAAGCATGATACGCACCGTCCCCACCAAACCCTATACCGACCAGAAGCCCGGCACCTCCGGCCTGCGCAAGAAGGTGCCGGTCTTCCAACAGGAGCACTACGCCGAGAACTTCATCCAGTCGATCTTCGACGCGCTGGAAGGTTTTAAGGGCAAGACGCTGGTGATCGGCGGCGACGGTCGCTTCTACAACCGCGAGGTCATCCAGAAGGCGATCGCCATGGCCGCCGCCAACGGCTTCGGCAAGGTGATGGTCGGGCAGGGCGGCATCCTCTCGACGCCGGCCGCCTCCAACATCATCCGCAAATATAAGACCTTCGGCGGCATCATCCTGTCGGCCAGCCACAATCCGGGTGGTCCGCACGAGGATTTCGGCATCAAGTACAATGCCGGCAACGGCGGGCCGGCGCCGGAGAAGATCACCGACGCGATTTTCGAAAAGACCAAGACGATCTCGAGCTTCAAGATCGCCGACATCGGCAATGTCGACATCGACACGATCGGCACCTTCGAAGCCGGCGGCATGACGGTCGAGATCTTCGACCCGGTCAAGGACTATGCCGAGCTGATGGAAAGCCTGTTCGACTTCGACGCCATCCGCGCCAATTTCAAATACGGCTTCCGCATGCGTTTCGACGCCATGCACGCGGTGACCGGTCCTTACGCCAAGGAGATCCTCGAGCGCCGGCTCGGCGCGCCGAACGGCACCTGCCGCAACTTCAAGCCGCTGCCCGATTTCGGCGGCCATCACCCCGATCCGAACCTGGTGCATGCCAAGCATCTCTATGACGAGATGATGGGTCCGGATGCGCCCGATTTCGGCGCCGCTTCTGACGGCGACGGCGACCGCAACCTGATCATTGGCAAGGGCATTTTCGTCACCCCGTCGGATTCGGTTGCGATGCTTGCCGCCAACGCGCATCTGGCGCCCGGCTACAAGGAAGGCCTGAAGGGCATCGCCCGCTCGATGCCGACCAGTGGTGCGGCCGACCGTGTGGCGGAAAAGCTCGGCATCGGCATCTACGAGACGCCGACCGGCTGGAAGTTCTTCGGCAATCTGCTCGATGCCGGCATGGCGACGATCTGCGGCGAGGAAAGCGCCGGCACCGGCTCCAACCATGTGCGCGAGAAGGACGGGCTGTGGGCCGTGCTTCTATGGCTCAACATCCTCGCGGTGCGCGGCGAGAGCTGCAAGGACATCGTCACCAAGCACTGGGAGACCTACGGCCGCAACTACTATTCGCGCCACGACTATGAGGAGGTCGAGACCGAGCGCGCGAACGCGCTGGTCGATGAACTGCGCGCCAAGCTCGGCTCGCTGCCCGGCACCAGCGTGCGCGGCATGAAGATCGCCAGCGCCGACGATTTCGCCTATCACGATCCGGTCGACGGCTCGGTGAGCAAGAACCAGGGCATCCGGATCCTGTTCGAGGGCGGCTCGCGCGTCGTCTTCCGCCTCTCCGGCACGGGCACTTCCGGAGCCACGCTGCGCGTCTATATCGAGCGCTACGAGCCGGACAAGGCGAGGCACGACCTCGATACCCAGGAAGCGCTCGCCGACCTCATCGCCGCCGCCGACGACATCGCTGGCATCAAGAGCCACACCGGCCGCAACAAGCCGAGCGTGATTACTTGAGGGTGGCGCGGCGCCCTCTTCCTTCTCCCCTTGTGGGAGAAGGTGGATCGGCGCGCAGCGCCGAGACGGATGAAGGGTTTTGGACGGAGTGCCGTCGGTGCCAAGCTGGAGCACCCCTCATCCGTCGCCTTCGGCGATACCTTCTCCGACAAGGGGAGAAGGGGGAGCCTGCATGACTCACCTCGGCGCAACCGTCACTCCCGACGGCATCCGCTTTGCGGTCTGGTCCTCTTCAGCGCGGCGCCTGTGGGTCTCGATCTTCGACGACGCCGGCGCGCGCCAAGTCGAGCGGCTGGAACTGAAGCCGGAAGGCGAGGGCATGCACGCGCTCTTCGTGCCTGGCCTCGCATCAGGCACGCGATACGGCTTTCGCGCCGACGGCGACTACGCTCCGGAGCGCGGTCTCTGGTTCGATCCGGACAAGCTGCTGACCGATCCTTACGCCGTAGAGATCGACCGGCCATATCAATATCACTGGCGGCTTGCAGCCAGACGCAACGAAGGCGCCGACACGGCCCCGCTCATGCCGAAAACCGTGGCGCGCGCGCTGCCGCAGCCACTGGCTGTCAAGCCGCTCCTGTTCCAGCCCGGCGGCCTGATTTACGAACTCAACGTCCGCTCCTTCACCAAGCTGCACCCAGACGTACCGGAGGCACAGCGCGGCACCATCGCGGCGCTTGCCCATCCGGCCATCATCGAGCATCTGAAGCGTTTCGGCGTCTCCGCTGTCGAGTTGATGCCGATCGCGGCGTCGATCGACGAGCGGCATCTGCCGCCGCTGGGCTTGAGCAACGCCTGGGGCTACAACCCCGTCACCTTCATGGCGCTCGATCCGCGTCTCGCGCCAGGCGGCCTTGTGGAACTGCGCGATACCGTTGCGACGCTGAGTGAAGCGGGCATCGGCACCATCCTCGACCTCGTCTTCAACCACACCGGCGAGAGCGACCGGCTCGGCCCGACACTGTCGCTGCGCGGCCTCGACCCGCAGGCCTATTTCAGGCATTTGGCGGACGCCCGGCTGGCCAATGACACCGGCACCGGCAACACGGTCGCCTGCGATCATCCGGTCGTGCGCGAGATGGTGCTGGACACGCTCTGCCATTTCGTCCGTTTCGCTGGCGTCGATGGCTTCCGCTTTGACCTGGCCCCCGTGCTCGGCAGGGTCGACGGTGTGTTCGAGCCGGATGCGCCGTTGCTTGAGGCCATCGCCGGCGATCCCGTCCTCGCCGACCGCGTGCTGATCGCCGAGCCCTGGGATATCGGTCCGAACGGCTACCAGCTCGGCAATTTCCGCCCGCCATACCTGGAGTGGAACGACCGTTATCGCGATGACGTCCGGCGCTTCTGGCGCGGCGATGCGGGCGCGATCGGCGCTTTGGCCACGCGGCTTGCCGGCTCGTCCGACGTGTTCGGCAGGGCGGGCCAGCCGGCGAGCCGCAGCGTCAACTTCATCGCCGCCCATGACGGCATGACGCTGGCCGATCTGGTTGCCCATGAGCGGAAGCACAACGCGGCCAATGGCGAGCATAACCGCGACGGACACAATGACAATCTGTCGTGGAACAACGGCGTCGAGGGCGAGACGGATGACGCGGAAATCGCCAAGGCCCGCTTCGCCGACCAGTGCGCGTTGCTTGCGACGCTCTTTGCCTCGCGCGGCACCATCATGCTGACCGCCGGCGACGAGTTCGGCAGAACGCAGCAGGGCAACAACAATGCCTATGCGCAGGACAACGCCATCACCTGGCTCGACTGGGCCGGCCGCGATGAGGCGCTCGAGCGATACACTTCGGCTCTCTCCGCGATGCGCTGTGCCTTTCCGGCGCTGTCGGACACGCATTTCCTGACCGGGGAGCCGTCCGATGCTTCAGCCATCCCGGACGTCGAATGGCTGACAGAGACGGGTGCGCCGCTTGGTGAGGCCGACTGGAACGATCCCGGGCGACATCGCCTCGTCATGATGCTCGGCGATAGCGGGGGCGGCCGCCTTGCCGTCATGGTCAATGGCGACCGCCGCCAATGCGTCTTCACCTTGCCCGCACGGGAAGGCTTTCACTGGCATTCGGTGATCGAGACGCAGGCGGTCGACCTGGCGCGGCCGGTCCCTGGCCGCAGCGTGAATTTCATGATCGAGCGTAGGGCTTCGAAGGCCCGCGCCGGAAAGGGTTCGTGATGGCCGATGGCAACACGCAGCAAGGGGCCGAGTGGTGGCGCGGTTGCGTGATCTATCAGATCTATCCGCGCTCCTTCCAGGACACCACCGGTGACGGCAGCGGCGATCTCAAGGGGATCACTGCGCGGCTCGCCCATGTCGCTTCGCTCGGCGTCGATGCCGTATGGCTCTCGCCCTTTTTCAAGTCGCCGATGGCCGACATGGGCTATGACGTGTCGGACTATCGTGACGTCGATCCGATGTTCGGCGCGCTGGAGGATTTCGATGCGCTGGTCGCCGAAGCGCATCGGCTCGGGCTGAAGCTCATCATCGATCAGGTGATCTCCCACTCATCCGACAGGCATGAATGGTTCGTGGAAAGCCGTGCCAGCCGCGACAATGCCAAAGCCGACTGGTATGTCTGGGCCGACGCCAAGCCCGACGGCAGTGCGCCCAACAACTGGCAATCGCTGTTCGGCGGTCCCGCCTGGGAGTGGGACGCCACCCGCCGGCAGTATTACATGCACAACTTTCTCGCCGCGCAGCCGGACCTCAATTTCCATACTGCGGAGGTGCAGGACGCGCTTCTCGACACGGTGCGCTTCTGGCTGGAGCGCGGCGTCGACGGCTTCCGGCTGGATACGGTCAACTATTATGTCCATGACCGCTGGCTGCGCGACAACCCGCCTTTGGCCGCGAGCGTCGCCGGCACCAATGGCGCCACCACCACCTACGCCTTTCAGGAGCATCTCTTCGACAAGACGCGCCCTGAGAATCTCGACTTCCTGAAGCGTTTTCGCGCGCTGCTTGACGAGTACCCTGACCGTGCTGCGGTCGGCGAGGTGGGTGACGAGGAGCGCTCGCTGCAGACGCTTGCCGCCTACACCTCCGGCGGCGACAAATTGCAGATGTGCTACACCTTCGACCTGCTCGGCCCGCAATTCTCGGCCGCCCATGTGCGCGGCTGCGTCGAGGCGTTCGAGAATGCGGTTGACGACGGCTGGGTCTGCTGGGCTTTCTCCAACCACGATGTCGTTCGCCATGTCAGCCGCTGGACACGGCCCGGCGAGAACCCGGACGCGCTGGCGAAATTCGCGATCGCACTGCTGTGCTCTCTGCGCGGCTCGATCTGCCTCTACCAGGGCGAGGAGCTTGGGCTGGAGGAAGCCGAGCTTGCCTATGAGGACCTGCGCGATCCGCTCGGCATCCGCTTCTGGCCGGGCGTGAAGGGCAGGGACGGCTGCCGCACCCCGATGGTCTGGGAGGCAGAAGCGGAAGATGGCGGTTTCTCCGCAGCCAAGCCCTGGCTCCCGGTGCCGCTGGCGCATCGCAGTCGCGCGGTCGATGTGCAGAACGGCGAGGACGGTTCCCTGCTTGCCGCCTATCGCTCGATCCTCGCCTTGCGCAAGCGCCACCCGGCGTTAATCAACGGTTCGATCCGCTTTCTCGATACCGAGGGCGATGTGTTGGCTTTTGTCCGCCAGCACGAAGACGAGAAATTGTTGTGCGTCTTCAACTTCGCCGCTGAGCCGGCGAACTGGACGCTGCCGGCGGAGATCAGGGATGTCGAGATAACGGCTCTTGCCGTTGACGTCGCCGGCGTTCTTGGCGGTGTTCTCGAAGAGAATGCGCTGGCACTGCCGCCTGTGGGTTGCTTCGTCGCCAGAATTGGCTGACAGCCAGCCTATTGGACGAGCACCGAGCGTCCGCAGGTCGCGCCGGTCACTCGCACATCGGCCTCGCCGACATGGACGCCAAGTGCGGCAAGCACATTGTAGACGAGGTCGTCGACCGGTGCGGTCACGCCGTTGAGCAGCGTCGTCACCGCCGGCTTCACCGTGCTGAGCAGGGTGGTCACGTCGAGACCGAGGCCGAGCGCGTTGACCGAGAGTGACAGGTTGTTCACCAGCGAGGTGGTGAGCGACTGCGTCAGGTTCTTGGTCGACACCGTCTTGATTGCCTTGTTGGCGACATCGGTGGCGCTGAATGTCAGGTTCGTCGGCGTCATGTTGGTGATCGAGACGGCCGACGATCCCTTGATCTGCAACAGGTTGAGGTTGATCAGCAGCAATTGGACGCTGACATCGGCGATCTCGGCATCGCTGAAGGATTGCGGCTTGGTGAAGTCAGCGAAGCCGCTTGCGTTGCTGTTGGCGAGATGCGCCGAGACGACACCGGGTTGCGCGGCGATGGTAACCTTGATGCTGGATGGGCCGGTCGGGCAGCTTATGTCGGTCAGCTTGGCTTCCGCATAGGCGACCTCGACATTGAGCGGCAGGTTGACGGCCAGCAGCTTGATGCCGCCGCCAAGGTTCGGTGTGCCGACCGTGACGCTGGCGTTGAGCTTGATGCGGGTCTGCGCCGTGCGCACCACGGTGCCCAGTTCTCCGACCGCCAGCCAGGCCGAGGATTGCATGGGTTCGCCGATGGCGACTTGGAGCGTCGTCGATGTCAGCCCGGGTATGGTTGCCCCGAGATTGACGGCAACCTGGTTGGTGCCGTTGGCGAGCGCCGCCGCTGCCGTCAGCATGCTCATGGCGCTTGCGTCGACCGAAAGTCCGGCGGGATTCTGTCCGAGGCCGAGGCTGCCCACCGAGCCGAGGTCGATGAGCTGGCTGAGCGGGATCTTGACCGTATTGGTGGCGCTCGAGGCCATGGTCTGCAGCGCGAGCTTGGCCGTCCGGTCGAGCCCGGGCACGTTTGCCATCGCGGTGGCGATCTGGCCGATCGTTGCCTTCGAGGTGAGCACGTCCGAATAGGTCGCGCCGGTCAGATGCAGCTGCGTCGCCAGCGCATCGGTGAAGGAGAGCACGTCGACATCGGCCGAGATCAGCGAATTGTAGTCCATCACGCTGAGCGAGATGTTGCCGCCGAGAAGCCCGCCGAGCAGCGCGTTGAGGATGCCGCCATTGACGCTGGCCAGCCGCGACCCGACCGAGAACGCCGCTTCGGGCTGGGCGCTGGCGGTGGCTGTCGTGCCGATCACCGGCGGCGCCATCATCGAGGCGGCGAAATAGAGCGTGCCCAGCTTCTTCAGCGACACCTGGACGGCGTTGTAGGGCAGCTTGCCTGCCTCGAAGCGGCTGCCGGCCGCTATGGAACTGACCCCCGAATAGCGTCCGGGCACGACCTGCACGACCGCCTTGCTGCCGGTCGGCGCGATGGTGGTCCCCTGCTGCTGCACGGCGACGGATGTGATTCCGTTGTCCTTCAGCGTCGTCAGCACCGCTTGCTGGGCGTTGTTGATGTTGGCGGCGGTGGTAATCGCGGCGAGGTCAACGATCGACTGCGCGGCGCGGCGTTCGTTGTAGAGCGAGCCCTCGTCGACGGCGAAAGCGGTCAACGCCAGCGCCACCGGCGTGCAGAGCGCGGTCATGACCGCAAAATTGGCACGCCGGTCGGCAATCAGCCGTCGCGCCGCGGCCACGAGAGCAATTCCAGGAAAAGTGTGTAACGGTTTTCCGTCCGGAATTGCGTCAGAACAAAGAGATAGAGCGGTCTTGCGTTTCCGGGAAACCAGGAACCGCTCTAGTCCCCCCTTGGAACTGCGCATCATATGCCTCCGACCCGGATCGTCGATTGACGCTGGATCGTGGTGCCCGGCAAGGACAGCGTCCGGAACAGATTCCAGATCGGCAGGTTGCGCGCGTCATAGCTGACGGACACGACGAACTGGCTGCCGTCGACGGCGCTGTCCTGCGCATTGACCGTCAGCTTGTTGGGATCCACGAAAGGATAGCCCGCAACATCGTGCGCAATGAAATCGGTGACCAGCGCCTGCCGTTCCGTCTGGTTGAGGCCGGCAATCGCCGTTCGCGCCGCGTCGGCGGCGATCTGCTGGACCGAATGACTGGCGCCGAAATAAATTCCGTATGCAACCATTCCGAGCAAAAGCAGGATGAAGATCGGCGCCAGCATGGCGAATTCGACCGCCGACGTGCCCGCGGCGTCAGCCCGGAAACGGAACCATGGAGCAAGGAATTTTCGGTGCTTCGGCATGGTCCGGAGAATGCCAAAACCTGCCTGCAAAAACAGAGAACGACTGGAACAACCGAAAGGTGCACTAAGTTGAATGGCGGGTTTTAGTTTTAGATTTCGCTGTTTTAGCGAGGTGCCGCTCACTTAACGTCAAGCAGCGGGTAGTTGAAATAAGATATTCCTCTGTCTAGTCTCCCGCCACCAGTCGCCGGAAGGGAGCGGCGGCGCGCTCAAAAGGAACCCGTTGAACGGTTCCGGGGCGTCAACACTCAAGGCGCGGTTGAGGGGCCGCGTCCAAAGGGAGAGACTTCATGCTGAAAAATCTGCTGAAGGCGACTGTGTTCGCCACCACCATGGCCTTGGCCACCGGCACCTTCTACACGCCGGCCTTCGCCGAGACCGTCTACAACCGCGGATCCGCCGCCGAGGCGGAGACGGTCGATCCGCACAAGACGTCGACGGTCTACGAAGCCGATATTATACGCGACCTGTTCCAGGGCCTCGTCATGCATGACCAGAAGACGAACCTCATTCCGGGCGCCGCGGAAAGCTGGACGGTGTCCGACGACGGCACTGTCTACACCTTCAAGCTGCGCAAGGACGGCCTCTGGTCGGATGGCAGCCCGGTAACGGCGGACGACTTCGTCTATTCGTTCCGTCGGCTGGAAGATCCGGCCACCGCTGCCGAATACGCTTCCATGCTCTATCCGGTGAAGGGCGCTGAGGACTTCAACACCAAGAAAGGCAAGGCCGAGGACATGGGCGTGAAGGCGGTCGACGCCAATACGCTGCAGGTCACACTGAAGGCGCCGACGCCCTACTTCCTGGAGATGTTGACCCACCAGGCGACCTATCCGGTCAACAAGGCCTCCATGGACAAGCTCGGCGCCGACTGGATCAAGCCGGGCAAGCTGGTCTCCAACGGCGCCTACACGCTGGCCGAGTGGGTGCCCAACGACCATCTCAAGCTGGTCAAGAATCCGAAATTCTGGGACGCCGCGAGCGTCAAGCTCGACGTGGTCAACTACATCCCGACCGAGGATCGCTCGTCGGCGATGAAGCGCTTCGAGGCCGGCGAACTCGACAGTTATGGTGACCTGCCGACCGAACAGCTCGCCGATCTCAAAACCAAATTCGGTGACCAGGTGCGTGTCGGGCCGTATCTCGGCACCTATTATTATGCGGTCAAGACCGACAAGGCGCCGTGGGATAATGTCGAGTTGCGCAACGCCATCTCGATGGCGATCGATCGCGACTTCCTCGCCGAGAAGGTCTGGCAGAACTCGATGCTGCCCGGCTATTCGATGGTGCCCCCGGGCATCGAGGGCTACACGCCGGCACTGGCCAAATATGCCGACATGCCGCAGATCGACCGCGAGGACGCTGCCAAGAAGATCCTGGAGAAACTCGGCTATACACCCGAGCATCCGTTGAAGATGGAGATCCGCTACAACACCTCGGAGAACCATAAAAACACGGCGGTCGCCATCCAGGAACAGCTGAAGCCACTCGGCGTCGAGGTGACGCTGCTCAACACCGACACCAAGACCCACTACAGCTTCCTCGAGCAGAAGGGCAACTACGACGTCGCCCGCGCTGCCTGGATCGCCGACTACAAGGATCCGGAGACCTTCCTCGGCATCTCGCGCAAGGCAAGCGGCAACAACTACTCGAACTACAACAGCCCGGCCTATGAGGCCGCGATGGACAAGGCAGCCGCCGCAGGCGGCAAGCCTGAGAAGCGCATGAAGGACCTCGCCGAGGCCGAGCGCATCCTCGTCGACGATGTCGGCCAGATTCCACTGCTGTACTATAGCTACCACGACATCGTTTCCTCGAAGCTGCATGGCTTCGACGACAATGTGATGGACATCCATCCGTCCCGCTTCATCTCCAAGGACTGACAAGAAACCTTGGCCGTACCACCGCTCCCTTTTTTGGGAGCGGTGGCTGCGGTCTGTCGTCGTGCCGGGCCGAAAGTCGGGTTGGATTTTCGGGAATACCGGTGCGAAGATGAGAGATGCCAGCGCGCCACGGTCTCGTCTGGAGAGCTGTCGCCCTGGCTGAAGCGGGGCGCCGATGCTGCGTTATGTCTTCCGGCGGCTGTTGACCGCCATCCCGACGCTATTCGTTATCGTGACGGTGGCGTTCTTCCTGATCCGTGTCGCGCCAGGCGGCCCGTTCAACCAGGAGCGGGGCCTGAGCCCCGAGATCAGGGCCAATCTAGAAGCCCAGTTCGGCCTCAACGATCCGCTCTGGCTGCAATATGTCCACTATCTCGGGAATCTTTTGCGCGGCAATTTCGGCCCGAGCTATAACCTGCCTGACTTCACCGTCACCGAACTCTTCGCCAAGGGCCTGCCGATCTCTGTGCAGATCGGTTCGTCGGCGCTGGTGCTGGCACTGCTTCTGGGCTCGATCCTCGGCACGATCGCGGCGCTCAACCAGAACAAGATAGCCGACTATTCGGTGATTGCTCTAGCCACCGCCGGCAGCACAATTCCCACCTTCGTCATCGCGCCGGTCATTCAGCTCGTGTTCGGGCTTTCCTGGAAGCTTTTGCCGATCGGCGGCTGGGGCGACGGCGCCTTCATCAACAAGGTCGGGCCGGTGCTGACGCTCGCCTTGCCGCAGATCGCCATCGTCGCCCGCCTGATGCGCGGCTCGATGATCGAAAGCCTGCGCTCGCACCATATCCGCACCGCCCGCGCGCTCGGCCTGTCGGACTGGTCGGTGGTGGTCAAGCACGCGCTGCGCGGCGCCGTGCTGCCGATCGTCTCCTTCACAGGTCCCGCGGCGGCGGCGCTGCTCACCGGCTCGATCATCGTCGAGACCATCTTCTCAATCCCCGGTGTCGGCCGCTATTTCGTCGATGCAGCCCTCAACCGCGACTACACGCTGGTCATGGGAACCGTGGTGGTGATCGCCCTCTTCACCATCGTCTTCAACCTGATCGTCGATCTCCTTTACGCGGTCGTTGATCCGAGGGTGCGCTATGACTGACCTTGCCGTCGCCGTTCCTCCAGCCATCGTTGGCCGCTCGCTCTGGGGCAATGCCTGGGCGCGGCTGAAGCGCAACCGCGCCGCCATGTTCAGCCTCTATTATCTGGCATTCATTGCCGTCATCAGCGTGTTCGGCCCGATGGTCGTGCCGCATGAATACACCACCATCTACGGCGACTATGTGCGCACGCCGCCGAGCCTTTCGGCCTATCCGAAGCCCGACATGATCCAGGGCGCGCTGACCGACACGATCAAGCGCATGCGCGTCGACATCAAGGAGTGGCACCAGGACGGCAGCCGCGTGATCGTGACGGTCACGTCCAAGAAGCCGATCGACGACCGCAACATCCGCTATCTCGATCGCTCCGACGCCTTCGACGACACCAGGATCGAGAGCAAGTCGCCGGACGGGCTCGAAATGACGATGAGTTCCGCCATCAAGCAGCAATATTTCCTCTTCGGCACCGACAACACCGGGCGCGACCTGCTTTCGCGCACGCTGATGGCCGGGCGCATCTCTTTAGCCATTGGCCTGCTTGCCGGCGTCGTCGCCGGCGTCATCGGCGTGATCTACGGCGCGACGGCCGGCTTTGCCGGCGGCAAGGTCGACGAGGTGATGATGCGTATCGTCGACGTGCTTTACTCGCTGCCCTTCATCTTCTTCGTCATCATGCTGGTGGTGTTCTTCGGCCGCAACTTCGTGCTGATGTTCCTGGCGGTCGGCGCGGTGCTGTGGCTCGACATGGCGCGCATCGTGCGCGGCCAGGCGCTGTCGATCCGCAGGCAGGAATATGTCCAGGCGGCTGAAGCGATGGGCGTCGGCCAGCGCGGCATCCTGGTGCGCCACGTCATCCCCAACCTGCTCGGGCCGGTGGTGATCTACATGACGCTGCTGGTGCCGCAGGTCATCATCCTGGAAAGCTTCCTATCCTTCCTCGGCCTTGGCGTGCAGGAGCCGATGACCAGCTGGGGCGTGCTGATTTCCGTCGGCGCCAAGAACATCGGCTATGCCAACTGGCTGCTGTTGTTCCCGGCCTTCTTCCTCGTCTCGACGCTGTTCGCGCTGAACTTCGTCGGCGACGGCCTGCGCGACGCGCTCGACCCGAAGGATCGCTGACATGGCTTCCGAAACGATCCTCAGTGTCAAGGACTTGCGCGTCCGCTTCCAGACCCTCGACGGCACGGTCGAGGCGGTCAAAGGCATCAACATCAAGGTCAATGCCGGCGAAACGGTCGCCGTCGTCGGCGAATCCGGTTCCGGCAAGAGCCAGACGATGATGGCGGCGATGAGCCTGCTTTCCTCCAATGGCGAGGCCACCGGCCAGGTCGACTATCGCGGCCGCAATCTTCTGGAGATGACCAAGCACGAGCTCAACAAGGTTCGCGGCCGCAAGATCAGCATGATCTTCCAGGAGCCGATGACCTCGCTCGACCCGCTCTACACCATCGGCAACCAGCTCATTGAGCCGATCCGCCGGCATCGCGGCCTGAACGCTCAGGCGGCACGTGAAGAGGCGCTGAAGCTGCTGCGGCTTGTGCACATCCCCGATCCCGAGCGGCGGATGAAATCCTATCCGCACGAAATGTCGGGCGGCCAGCGCCAGCGCGTCATGATCGCCATGGCGCTGGCCAACGATCCCGACATCCTGATCGCCGACGAGCCGACGACTGCGCTCGACGTCACCATCCAGGCGCAGATCCTGATGCTGCTTGCCGAATTGCAGCGCAAGCTCGGCATGGCGATCGTCTTCATCACCCATGATCTCGGCATCGTGCGCCGCTTCGCCGACCGCGTCTATGTCATGCGCCAGGGCGAGGTGGTGGAGGAGGGCGATGCGGAAGCGCTCTTCGCCAACCCGCAGCATGCCTACACAAAGATGCTGCTCGCGGCCGAGCCGACCGGCATCAAGGCGGCGCCGCCTGCCAATTCGCCTGTGCTGCTCGAAGGCCGCAATGTCGAGGTCGTCTTCAAGATCGGCGGCGGCTTCCTCGGCGGCGAGCCGCTGATGCTGCGCGCGGTGGACAAGATCTCGATCCGGCTGAAGCGCAACCAGACGATCGGCATCGTCGGCGAGTCGGGCTCCGGCAAGTCGACGCTCGGCCGCGCGCTGCTCAGGCTGCTCCCCAGCGACGGCGTGATCCGCTTCGGCGACCGCGATATCTCCGAGGCGGACCGCCGGGCCATGCGGCCGCTGCGCCGCGAATTGCAGTTGGTCTTCCAGGACCCGTTCGGCTCGCTGTCGCCGCGCATGACGGTCGGCCAGGTCATCACCGAAGGGCTGTTGGTGCACGAGCCGTCGCTGAGCGGCAAGCAGCGCGACCATCGCGCCGTCGAGGCGCTGCACGAGGTCGGCCTCGACCCCAACGCCCGCAACCGCTACCCGCACGAGTTCTCCGGCGGCCAGCGCCAGCGCATCGCGATTGCCCGTGCCATGATCCTGAAGCCGAAAGTGGTGGTGCTGGACGAGCCGACCTCGGCCCTTGACCGCTCTGTGCAGAAGCAGATCGTCGAGTTGCTGCGCAAGCTGCAAGCGGACCACCAGCTGTCTTACCTCTTCATCAGCCATGACCTGGCTGTCGTGCGTGCCATGGCCGACTACATCATCGTCATGAAGCAGGGAAAGATCGTCGAGGAAGGGCCGACCGAAGAGATCTTCGGCAATCCGCGCGAGGTCTACACGCAGACGCTGATGAACGCGGCAATCGATACGGCGCGGTTCCGGATCAGTGCATGAGGGGGAATCGGAATCACAATATGTGATAATTTGGTTGAATTATATCACAAAATGAGATATTCAATTCGTGAAGCAGGTTGTTTACCTGGCAGCCGCAATCAAATCGCTCCCCAAGCATAAGGCTGCTGCTCCTCGGATCGTTGCCAAGATTGCGGTCTATGCCGAGACTCCGGAAGCCATGGTGAACAACGTCAAGAAGTTGGCCGGTTCGGATGAGATGCGTCTGCGCGTCGGAGACTACCGCGTCATCTTTACCGAAACGGAAGACGAGATCATTGGGCCGCGTGGCTCGGTCTACGAGTAGGAAGCGACAATGAGCATTCATTATTTCACCACGCCCAAGGGTGACGAAATGGCTGTCTTGCCACGCGCCGAGCTTGATGCGCTACAGGACCGCGCCGCGCGTGCCCGTGAAGTGGCAAGCTATCGTGCCGGCGAGGCCCCCGGTTTTACCGCCGAGGAGGCGCTGGCTTTCGTCAACGCAGTATCGCCGCTCGCTTTCTGGCGGGCCAGAAAAGGAAAAACGCAGGCAGCGCTTGCGGCGGAAGTTGGCATTTCGCAGAACATGCTTTCGGCGGTTGAACACGGCAAGCGGGGCGGGGATGTCGCCCTGTGGCTGCGCCTGTCGCGAGCTCTTGAGGTACCTGTCGATCAACTTGTCGACGAGGATTGAAGCGGGCTGAACTCGGCTGCCGATGCCCGCTATCCATGCATGTAGGTGCCGAGCTCAGTTCACAGGATCAACACTTTTGCTTCCTCGCGGCGACAATTGCTTGCTGCTGTTGCTGCAGCCGCTCGATCTTCGCCGTGTCGCGGTTAGCCACCACCGTCTTGACGCGCTCGCCGCCGAGCAGCCAGCTCGGCACGCTGGTGTTGGCGACTTTGCCGCGGCTGATGGCGGTTCGCGAGATGTCGGTGGCGGTGTCGCCGAGCGCGCTGTTGAGCTCGGCGCAGCTCATCTTGTCGTATTTCCCTGGATCGGTCGACGCGACGGTCGACGAGCAGCCGGCGACAAAAGCCAAGGCGAGCACCAGGATCGGCGGCAAGCCTGCGCTCGAAATCACCTTCATGTCTGCATCCTCGCTCCAGTGCCGCGCCTGCTATCCTAATATCGAGGTAAGATAGGCGGTTGTCTCGTCAAAGTCATATCCACTGGCAGGCAGCGTCACAGCAGCAGGCGCCTTACCAAGAATAGTGCGAGAAATTCCGCTTTCTGGTAATCTGGGACATAGGTTGCCGCTTCACGTTATAAGACCTGCTCGCGCGGTTCGACGGGGCCGCTGGCCAGGAGGCCACCCCAGAAGGCAACGAAGACGGATTTCGGCCACCCGGCCGGTGCGATCAATCGATGGATGCGAACGGCATGATCGATGCTGCAGGATCCCAAACCGCCTAGATCCTCGTCCAGAACCACAGTGGCAGTGGTTGCGGTCATCTGCCTGTTGATTCTCGCGGCTTTCTTTATCGGTTTTGAATATTCGACACCTGACGAAGGCGCGCTTGTCCTGCCAGGGGGAGCGCAACAGCCGCGATAGGTTTCCGTCATGGCTCTTGACGGCCGACGGCTCTTGTTCTCGTTTATTTCCGTCGTATCCGAAAGCCGTCAAATTGTACTGCGGTCCGTTACCGATCCTTAGGCATGGTTGAAACTGACCGGCGGCGTTAACGCCACGGTTGCGCTGCTTCTGCGATATAGCCGCCTGCACAGCATGCAAACGCAAGGGTGGGGCCTCATGATCGACCAGATTCGCTCGCTGCTCGAGCAGCATCCGATGATTCCGCTGAATTTCGGCGCGCTTGCCGACGACGCCAATCTCTACGACGCGGGGCTGACCTCCTTCGCCTCGGTGCAGATGATGCTGGCGCTCGAAGAGGAGTTCGACATCGAATTCCCCGAGACGATGCTGACGCGGCGCACCTTCTCTTCGCTGGCCAGCATCGCAGACGCCGTTTCGCAATTGACGCGCAAGGCGGCGTAGCCATGAACGTGTTCAGAAAGATAGAGGTGGCCCCGCTCACGGAAGCGCCGGAAGCCGCAACCGAACGCATGCGCCGCGTCGCCGAGATCGCCGCCGGCCACGCCGATCCCGTCGATAAGGAAGGCCGTTTCCCGACAGAGACGATCGAGGCGCTGAAGCGCGAGCGCCTGCTCGGCGTGGCGATCCCGATCGAGCATGGCGGCGAGGGGCTCGGCACGATGCAGATCGCCGACCTCATCGTCCAACTCGGCCAGGCCTGCGGCTCGAGCGCCATGATCTATGCCATGCACCAGATCAAGACGTCGAGCTTCGTCACGCACGGCGGCGCCAGCGACTGGCACCGCGCCTATATGCGGCGCATCGCCGACGAGCAGCTTGTGATGGCTTCGGCGACGACCGAGGCCGGCATCGGCGGCAATTTGCGCAATTCGATCTGCGCGGTCGAGGTCGCCGGCGGGCGCTTCGCGCTGACCAAGGAAGCCACCGTCATCTCCTACGGCAACTATGCCGACGCCATCCTCGCTACGGCGCGGCGCGCGCCCGATACGGCCAGCTCCGATCAGGTGATGGTGGTGATACCGGCCGATGGCAACCGCACGCTGGAACGCACGTCTGTGTGGGACACGCTCGGCATGCGCGGCACCTGCTCCGACGGCTTTCATCTCGTCGCCACCGGTGACGCGAGACAGATATTCCCGAAGCCGTTTTCCGAGATCGCGGCGCAGTCGATGCTGGCCAACTCGCACATCTTCTGGGCGGCGACCTGGTTCGGCATCGCCGCCGACGCCTTCAATCGGGCGCAGGCCTTCGTCAAGGCGGCGGCGCGCAAGCAGCCCGACGCCATGCCTCCGGGCGCGCTGAGGCTGGCCGAGGCGGCAGCCCTTTTGCAGGAGATGAAAGGGCACCTAACGGCCGCTATTCACCGCTTCGAAGCGGCCGCGGGTGACGATGACGCGCTGTCTTCGATCGGCTTCGCCGCCGAGATCAACGCGCTGAAGGTCGCGGCCAGCGAGAAGGCCGGCGCCGTGGTGCGTCTGGCCATCCTGGTCAACGGCATCCTTGGCTACAAGAACGGTACGCCGTTCAGCGTCGGCCGGCACTTGCGCGATGTGACCTCGGCGCCGGTGATGATCTCCAACGACCGCATCCTTTCCAATACAGCGACGCTCATGCTGATGAGCCGCTTCGACACCGGCCTGGGGAGCTGAGATGGACGCCAAGACATTCGACTCCAAGTCGCTGCTCGACAGCCTGTTCGAGAACGGCATCCTGTTCGAATCCGGCATCGACGGCCTTTATGGCCGCTCGGGCGCATTCGAGGAAGTGATCGAGCGGTTCGAGCGTCTCGTCACCCGGCTCGGCGCGCCCGACAAGGCTACCCGCATCCATTTTCCGCCGGGCATGAGCCGCGCGACGCTGGAGAAGAGCGGCTACATGAAGAGCTTTCCGCAGCTTGCCGGCTGTGTGCATTCCTTCATGGGAAGCGAGCGGGAGCATGCGCAGCTGCTCGGCATGATGGCGGATGGCGGGGACTGGACGGAACTGCAGAAGGCGACGGAAGTCGCGCTGACGCCGGCCGCCTGCTATCCGCTCTATCCCACCATCGCCGCGCGCGGCCCGGTGCCGGCGCAGGGCCTGCTTTTCGAGCTCTCCTCCTACTGCTTCCGCCACGAGCCGTCGAAAGACCCCGCGCGCATGCAGCTCTTCCGCATGCGCGAGTTCGTCAAGATCGGCACGGCCGAGCAGGTGCGCTCGTTCCGCGAAAGCTGGCTGAAGCGCGGCAGGGCGATGATCGAGTCGCTCGATCTGCCCTGCGAGGTCGATCTTGCCAACGATCCGTTCTTCGGCCGCGGCGGCAAGATGATGGCCAACAACCAGCGCGACCAGGGCCTGAAATTCGAGCTGCTGATCCCGGTGACCAGCATCGAGAAGCCGACCGCCTGTTTGAGCTTCAATTATCACCAGGACCATTTCGGCCAGACCTGGGGCCTGAAGTTCGCCGACGGGGAGTTCTGCCATTCGGCCTGCGTCGGCTTCGGGCTGGAGCGTGTGGCGCTGGCGCTATTCCGCCATCACGGCCCGGACGCGGACGCCTGGCCGGCGGCGGTCCGTGACGTGCTGTGGAGCGTGTGACATGCTGACAGCTATCGCCGGCCTCGATCCGGCCAGCTACCGGCCGCACTGGCTGCATGATCCGAAAAGGCGCTGGCCGCAGACCAACTGCTATGTCGATCTCCTGATCGAGGTCCTGCACGCGACCGGCCACGATCCGGTCGCGGCGCTCGGCTTCACCGTGGCGCAGGATTTCGAGGGCGATCAGTTCACGTTCTTCAAGTTCCCGACCGCCGACCTGCAGAGGCTGGCGGGACTGGACATCCAGGAACTGGCGATCTTCGACCGGCTGGAGACCCATGTGCTGGCACAAGTCGAGCTCGGCCGGCTGCCGCTGGTCGAGGTCGACGCCTTCTACCTGCCCGACACCAAAGGCATCACCTATCGCAGCGGCCATTCCAAGACCACTGTCGGCATCAACGCGCTCGATCCCGACGGGCGGCAGATGCGCTACTTCCACAATGACGGCTACTTCGCGCTCGAGGGGGATGATTACGACGGCATCTTCGGCCAACGGGATGGTGTGTCGGCCGGCGACCTGCCGCTGTTTCCTTACGCGGAATTCGTGAAGCTCGACGCCACGCGCCCGGCCCGTGACGCGGTCGGGACCGCGGCGGCGCTGCTCGCGCTTCACCTGAAGCGGCGGCCGAAGCGCAATCCGCTTAGCGCCTATGCTGCCGCGTTCGGGCGACACGCTGAAACGCTGGCGACGCGCTCGCCTGACTATTTCCATACCTATGCCTTCAACACGCTGCGGCAGGTCGGCGCAAATTTCGAACTCCTCGGCAGCCATCTCGAATGGCTGGGGCAGCACGGCGAAACCTGCCTGGCGGAAGCGGCGCAAGCCGCCGGCGACATTGCCGACGGCGCCAAGGTCATGCAGTTCAAGCTCGCCCGCGCGATGGCGCGGCAGCGTTTCGACGGTTTGGCCGAGGCAATCACGCCGATGGCACAGGCCTACGAAACGGTGATGGACGTGCTGGACGCCCGCATGGCGGGCGTCGCCTCCAAGGCGGCCTAGGGCGGCCGAGGCGCATTTGAGCATAGGTGTGCGAATGGACGCCACGGTGTCGACCGTCGGCACAGCCGGATTGCTGGACCGGGGTTGGCGGATGGCCGTCTCGGCGGCCGGCGCCTGGGCTTCGCCGGATGATATCGACGCAAGCGCCGAATGGCTGGACGCGGCCTGTCCCGGCACGGCGGCCGGCACGCTGGAAAAGCATGGCCGCTGGGACCGCAAGCAGCCAACCCCGCTGCACGACCGCGATGTCTGGTACAGCCGCGGGCTCGATGCGACCGGTCCGGTGCGGCTGGTGTTCGAGGGTCTGGCGACTATCGCCGAGGTCTGGCTTGACGACCGGCTGCTGCTCACCTCGACCTCGATGTTCGAGCGCCATGAAGCCGCGGTAATCCTTTCAGGTGGCGAGCGGCTTGCCATCGTCTTTCGCAGTCTCGACCGCCATCTGGAAACGGCGACCGGTCCACGCGCCCGCTGGCGTCCTCGCATGATCGACGATCAGCGCCTGCGGCTGGTGCGCACGACCCTGATTGGCCACATGCCGGGCTGGTGTCCGAACTTCGATGTCGTCGGGCCGTGGCGTCCCGTCAAGTTGATCCGCGAAAATGGCGGGCAGCGCATCCTCGATACCGACATGCGCACCGAGCTCGACGGTACGACCGGGCATCTTGCCGTTGCGATCACCCTCGCTGAACCCTTCGACGATGCCCAAACGGCACATGTCAGTTGCGCTGGAGTGCGCGCGCGCCTCAAGGTCGAGACATCCACCCGGCTGACGGCAGAATTGGACATTGCCGATGTCGCCCCATGGTGGCCGAACAGTCATGTCGAGCCGGTGTTGCACGAAGTGATGGCGACACTCGGCGCGGTGCGCAGCCGGTTGGGCCGGGTCGGGTTCCGCCGCATCGAGCTCGATCGCGGCGCCGACGGACGCGATTTCCGCCTGGTCGTCAACGGCGTGCCGGTGTTCTGCCGCGGCGCGGTCTGGACGCCCTCCGATCCTGTGCGGCTGCCGTGCGGGCGGGCCGAAATCGAGCCCGACCTCGACCTCGTACGCCGAGCCGGCATCAACATGCTGCGGGTCGGCGGCACCTTCGCCTACGAGGGCGATGCTTTCCACGAGTTGTGCGACGAGATGGGCATTCTCGTCTGGCAGGACCTGATGCTCGCCAATTTCGACTATCCGGCGAAAAGCGATGCCTGGCGGGCCGCGCTATCGCGCGAGGTGGAAAACCTGTTGAAGCGGCTTCGGCATTCGCCGTCGCTGGCGGTGCTGTGCGGCGGCAGCGAGGTGGCGCAGCAGGCTGCGATGCTCGGCATGCCGGCGGCGATGGATCCGACACCCTGGTTCGACGCGGTCGTGCGTCCAGCCGCGCAGGCGATCCTGCCCGATCTCGCGCTGGTGTCCTCGTCGCCCTCTGGCGGCAGTTTGCCCTTCGCCGCAGACGGCGGCCCGACGCATTATTATGGCGTCGGCGCCTATTGCCGGCCGCTGGAGGATGCGCGCCGCGCGGAAGTGCGTTTCGCCAGCGAGTGCCTCGCCTTCGCTAACGTGCCGGAACAGGCGACGCTGGATGGGCATCTGCCCGTTCCGCCCGGCCACGATCCGCGCTGGAAAGACGGCGTGCCACGCGATGCAGGTGCGTCGTGGGATTTCGAGGACGTGCGCGAGCATTATCTCGAAACGCTGTTCGGCGTCGATGCGCGTCGCCTGCGCATGGAAGATCCGGCGCGCTACCTCGACCTCTCGCGCGCCGTCACCGCCGAAGTGGTTGAGCGCACGATCGATGAATGGCGCAGACCGGCCTCGCCGACGGCGGGTGCGCTGCTGTTTTTCTGGAAGGATCTGCGCCCGGGCGCAGGGTGGGGCATCGTCGATTCCACTGGACGGCCGAAATCGGTCTGGCATGCGCTCAGGCGCGCCTTCGCGCCGCTCAGGCTGACGCTGAGCGACGAGGGCGTCAACGGACTGGGCGTCCATCTCGTCAATGACAGGGCAAAGGCCGTCGAGGCGACGCTGTCGCTTGCCTGCCTGCGCGATGGCCTCACCCCGGTGGTTACGGCGCGCCAGCCGGTCACCCTGCAAGCGCGCGGGGCGCAGTCCCTGTCAGCGTTCTCGCTGCTCGGCGCCTTCTTCGACCTGTCTTATGCCTATCGCTTCGGCCCGGCGGGCCATGAGGTAACCCTGGCACGGCTGGAAGGCCACGACGGCGAGATCCTGGCCGAAGCCTTTCACGTGCTTCCCGGCGCCATGATCGCGCGACGCGATGTCGGCCTGTCGGCACGGTTGCTGCGCGCAGAAGATGGTTGGCGCCTGCGGCTCGCCTGCAGGCGCGCCGCTTATCACGTCGCCGTCAAGGACGGGCTGTTTCTCCCGCGCGAGAACGGCTTCCACCTGATGCCGGGCGCGGCGAAGGAAATTGGCCTGGATGGGCCGGCCTCGGCCACGCCGGCCGGCATCGTGACGGCGCTGAATGGCGATCGCGACGTGGCCTACGATGCGCCGCAAGCGGACAATGCAGAAATCGGGGCAGAGATCATGCGAGCGTTGCAGCCCGCCGGGAGCACGGCATGAGGGGGATAGTCTTCGCCCGCACGATCGGCTGGCTTCATGAAGGCAAGGGCACCGGGCGGCGCGGCCGGGGCGTCGTCATCGCCGGGGCGCATGGCCACGAGGACCTGTGCAGCCGGCGTTTTCTAAGGCTGCTGGCTGACAAGTTGGCCGAAAACGATCTGCCGACGCTGCAGTTCGACTATCCCGGCTGTGGAAATGCCGCCGGGGATCATTCAACGCCAGGTCAGGTGCGATCGTGGACGGAGAGCATAGGCGCTGCGATCGATCGGCTGAAGCGGGATTGCGGCGTGGCCGACGTCATTTTGGTCGGCTTCCGGCTCGGTGCTCTGCTGGCGCCGCTGGCGGCGGCTGGACGCGACGACGTGGCCGGTCTCGTGTTGCTCGCGCCACCGACTTCCGGCAAGGCCTATGTCCGCGAGATCACAGCCATGTCGCGCATGATCGACGCGCCACTGGCCAGCCGTTCGGCGGGCGAAGGGCCTTTCACCGAGGGGCGCGAGGCCGCCGGCTTCCGGATTTCGCATGAGACGCTGGCCGATCTTTCGGCGCTCGACTGGCGGCATGCCGCGGCAAGCCTTCCATCCTTGCCGATGCTGGTGCTTACAAACGGCAAGCCGCTTGCCGCCGACGAAATTCATGGGCCAGGGGCGGGCGCTGCGGATATCACCACGGCCGAATTCGATGGCTATCCTCTCTTGATGTGCGACCCGACAGCCAACCGGATTCCGGCCGCCGCTCTCGATCGTTGCGCGGCCTGGATGACCGACCATGCCGGCGAAGCGGTCGCAGGAAAGGCCATGCCGCACGATGCGTCAGAGATTCTGGACGGTCCGCACTACACGGAAAAGCCCGTCCTGATCGGACCGGAGCCGATGATCTGCGGCGTGCTTTGCCAGCCGCGCGGGCGCCAGGCCGCGGCCGAGCCGGTGATCTTCCTCAATGCAGGTGGCGTGCCGCATGTCGGCTGGGCGCGCGGCACGGTGGAAGCGGGGCGGGATCTGGCGGCGGAAGGCGCAGCGTCGCTGCGCATCGACCTGCCCGGACTTGGTCTCAGCGATCAGACCGAGGAAGGACGCCTGTTCCTCTATGACGGGCGTACGCGCCATGATGTCAGCCGTGCGATCGACTGGATGGAACGAGCCGGCTACCCCGCTGTCGGCTTGGTCGGCACCTGCGCCGGCGCATTCCAGGCTTTTCACACCGCACGGGCTGATCGGCGGGTGCGGACGCTGACCATGATCAACCCGCTCTGCTTCGCCTGGAACAGTTCCTACGCGCTGGAGATGGCGGTCTGGAAGAATTACGAGGCTTCCAAGGCCGTGCTCGGGCACAACGCCGCCGCCATGCAGGAGAGCCGCGAGCCGGACGTCCCGACATGGCGCGGGATCGCTTCGCGCCAGGTCCGGCTGATCGTCCGACGCGGGCTCGAGGCGATCAAGTCCACGGTGTCGATGCTGCATCCGGCCGCTCTATTGGGACAGCGGCGGGTGGAACGCTGGATGCGCGACCTTTGCGGCCGGGGCGTGCGGGTTCTCCTGGTGACCTCGGAAGGCGACCTGAGCCTGAAGGAGATCGCCCGCCATTTTGGGTCGGAGGAAGAGCGGCTCGGCAGCATTCGCGGCGTGACCAGGGTCTCGCTGCCGGATGCCGACCACACACTGACGCCGTATCACGCACGGCGCGCCGTGATAGCCCGCCTGATCGATCATGGCGGCATCAGGCGTGACGGCTGCGCTCGTTCCGAGCCGGTGCACGCGACGCCAAGCCCATCCTTCCTGGCGCCATAGGGCGGTAGCCATGGTAGCATGGCGGTCGTGTCCAGTTTGAAAACTCTCGAAAGCGTTTTGTGCGTCTGCGCGGCTGTGCCGGACCGCCGAGCTTGCGCGTCGTCCTCGGCCGACACTCCCCGCCGGTTAGGCACCCACTGGCGGGCGAACGGCAGGCGGAAGATGTCTAGCACCAGGGAGCTCGCCATCAGGCCGATGAGCAGCTGGCGCGAACAAGTGCCTACATTCCGGCTGGGGACGGCATTCCCTTGTCGTCAACTGGATCGATATCCTCCGATATCTCCTGCCGCAGTTTCGGTCCCTTGGCCAAACGCCTGCCCAAGGCCGCGACGAAGGCCTCATAGCGTTCAGCCGCCTTGGCGCGAGCCGCCTGGGCCGCAGGTTCCGGCAAGGCTGGTGTGGTCGCGAGCCAGAACCGCACGAACACCGCCAAAGTCTCGACCGTGATGCCGATATCGCGCTCCTGCCGGGCGAGGCGGCGATCAACCTGATCGAGGCGTTTGGCGATAGCAGCCTCGCGACGTTCGTCGGCATCCGGCGACAGGAACGAGGCGATCGCGGCCTCTGCGATCATGGATTGGGATTGTTCCCGCCGCGCTGCAAAGTCCGCAAGCATCTTCATGATGGTCGGATCGAGATAGACGGAGATCTGCACTTTCTTCTTGCGATCGGCCATGGCGGCTACAACCCCATGCCATCATTGGGATCGAGAGAAACCTGCCGGGCGACCCTCTGCATGAGCCGCGCCATGCGTCGATTGCGGACTGCATCATCATCAGCCTCGTCGGCCGCGTCGAATTCGAACTCATTCTCGATTGGAGCCGTTTTCTCGAGCGGCCGCACGCGGTTCAGTTCGGGTTGTTGGCGTTGCTCCGACTCGGTTGGATCTCCATCGTCCTGCCTAGACGTGCCGGGAGTTTCGGCGATCTCAGTGCGAACCAGCGAGGACAGGTGGCTCCAATCGTCAGGATGGGTCTGTTCGGATCGGCTCAGTTCGGGTGGCGGCAGGACGCGATCGCGCAAGCGGGCATCTTCGTAGTAGCGTGCCTTCTTCGCCCTGATCGGCGGTGCCCCCGCCACCATGACGATCTCGTCGGTCGGCGGAAGCTGCATGATCTCGCCAGGCGTCAGCAACTGGCGGGCGGTCTCTTGCCGCGACACCATCAAATGTCCGAGCCAGGGCGAAAGCCGGTGGCCAGCATAGTTCTTCATCGCCCGCATCTCGGTTGCAGTGCCGAGCGCGTCAGACACACGTTTGGCGGTCCTTTCATCATTCGTGGCGAAGCTCACCCGCACATGACAATTGTCGAGGATGGAGTTGTTCGGGCCGTAGGCCTTCTCGATCTGGTTAAGCGACTGCGCGATCAGGAAGCTCTTCAGCCCATAGCCGGCCATGAACGCCAATGCAGTCTCGAAGAAGTCGAGGCGGCCGAGCGCAGGAAACTCGTCGAGCATGAGCAGAAGCCGATGCCGATGAGTCTTGGCCTGAAGGTCCTCGGTCAGGCGACGCCCAATCTGGTTGAGGATAAGGCGAATGAGCGGCTTGGTCCGATTGATGTCCGAGGGCGGCACGACCAGGTAGAGCGTCGCTGGTTGCTTGACGCCCACGATGTCGCTGATCCGCCAATCGCAGCGCCTCGTCACCTCGGCCACGACGGGGTCGCGATAGAGGCCGAGGAAGGACATCGCGGTGGAGAGCACGCCCGATCGTTCGTTGTCGGATTTGTTGAGCAGTTCACGCGCCGCACTGGCGATGACGGGGTGCGGGCCTACCTCGCCGAGATGGGCGGTCTTCATCATTGCTGCCAGCGTGGACTCGATCGGTCGTTTCGGATCGGAGAGGAAGGCGGCGACGCCGGCGAGTGTCTTGTCTGTCTCGGCATAGAGGACGTGAAGGATCGCGCCGACCAGCAGCGCGTGGCTGGTTTTTTCCCAGTGATTGCGCTTCTCGAGGCTTCCTTCCGGATCGACCAGAATGTCGGCGATGTTCTGCACGTCGCGGACTTCCCATTCGCCGCGACGGACTTCCAGCAAGGGATTGTAGGCGGACGATTTCGAATTCGTGGGATCAAAGAGCAGGACACGTCCGTGCAGAGCACGGAACCCGGCGGTGATTTGCCAATTTTCGCCTTTGATATCGTGGACAATCGCCGAGCCCGGCCAGGTCAGTAACGAAGGCACCACCAGGCCGACGCCCTTGCCGGACCGGGTCGGGGCGAAGCACAGCACATGCTCCGGCCCATCGTGGCGAAGGTAGTGGCGCTCATAGCGCCCGAGCACCACCCCGTCGGCGCCGAGCAGGCCGGCAGCCTCGACCTCCTCCTTGTCGGCCCATCGCGCCGAACCATAGGTGTAGACGTTCTTGACCTCACGGGCCCGCCAAACCGACATGCCGATTGCAACGATCATCGAAAGGAAGCCCCCGGACACGGCGATCAGTCCGCCTTCCACGAAGACAGCCGGCGCGTAGGCATCGTAGAAGTACCACCACCAGAAAAGCGCGGGAGGATAGTAGACGGGCAAGCCGCCGACTTCGAACCAGGTCGGTCCGAGTTGGGCCTGGAAGCCAAGCCGCCATGCGGTCCATTGCGTCGCCGTCCAGGTCGTCAACAGGACGATCAGGAAGACAGTGAGGATCTGGCCCCAGAGGATTTTCGTGGCGGACATGGAGATGGTCCTTTCTTTAAAACTGTCAGAGACCGAGCCCGCGTTTGCGAGCAAAGCTCCAGTCGACGCCGCCGTCACCACGAGCGACGCCGGAGACGTACTGGCCGAGATGCTTTTCGAGGGAGGGCATCCAGGGAACCAGCTGGAAGCCAAGGCCGTCGTCGATCATGGCGAAACGACCGGACGCTAGCGACAAGCGCTGGCGATAGGCGCCGGCGACGTAGTCGCCGCTGGCGGCACGGTTGAAGGGCCGTCCGCTGTCGGCCGCGAGCTTGTCGCCAATCATCTCCAGTTCGCGGCGGCGCAGCGTATCGATCAGGTTGGCGGTGAAGACGATCCTGTTGCCTTGCCGCTCTGCGAGCCTTTGATTGAGCAGATGTTCAGCCCGGCGGTTTAAGGCATCACGGACTTCGGCGCCGAAGCCACCCTCGGCCAGTGCGGCAGGCTCGCCAGCGATTGCCTGGCGGTCGAGCCAGGTCGCACCCGGTGCCGCAACCTGTTCATCCACGCCGAGATCGGATCGAACCGCAAGCGTGACCTGACGTTGGCCGCGCTCATCATCGAATCTGCGCAGTTCGACGATCGATCCCGGCGGGCCGTCGCCGGCGTTATCCAGAGCGGAAAGTCTGATGTGATGGGTACGTCCGTCAATGCCGTCGACAACCGCGTAGGCCGTTCCGCTTAGCTCGTCGTCGAGCCCGCGATCGACCAGCCGGCCGACAATGGGTGTGTCGAGACTTTCGGCGGCCAACACATAACTGGCCGAACCCCGCTCGATGCCTCGCTCGGTCAATGCGCGATGCATGCGCTTTATGATGTCGCCGCGCTCGCCCAGCTCGCGCAACGTCGCTTCGGCCTGGTCGTCGAGGACCCATTGGCCCGGGCCGACCTGGTCGGCGAGACCCAGCGCTTCAAGCTTTCGCAGACGACCGATCTTGAGCGCATGATATTCGTCGGGATGGCTATGAGGGCGTGGGGCTAAATCGATGACGCCGGTGTCGCGGCTGTCGCGAAGTAACTGGCGATCGAGCTGGGTCCAGCGTTCGGACTGGATCTGGCTTTCGAGCGAGCGGCGGATGTCGAGATCTGTGCGCGGACCCAGTTCCTGCGTGATCAGGTCGCGAGCCCGGTCGCGCATTCCTTCCTTGATGTAGTCGCGCGAGATGACCAGGTCCTGGCCGTCGTTGCGCACGCCGCGCACGATCAGATGAACGTGCGGATGCTCGGTGTTCCAGTGATCGGCCGCGACCCAGTCGAGCCGCGTGCCGAGGTCCTTTTCCATCCGCCCAACCAGATCGCGTGTAAAGGATTTGAGGTCCGCCATCTCGAGGGCGTCGTCGGGAGAGACGATGAAACGGAAATGGTGCCGATCATCCTTGGCGCGCGCCGCGAAGGCCGCGCCGTCAGCGTCCCCCGTCTGCGGCCCGAATAACCCTGCCTTCTCTCCGTCCCGGGTCACGCCCTCCCGGCGCAGATAATTGAGATGCGTGGCGAATGAGGCAGCGCTCGCGGTACGACGGACAACGCGAGCCTTTAGGACCGCACCGCGCGATCGCGAGGTGATAAGGCGATTGGCCTGGATGCTAGCGCGCTGACCGTGACCAAACCGGGAGCGGTTGCCGGAAACGACTTTTCCCGAGCGCGAGACGCCACCGCCAGCTTTTTTCGCCGCCGCCAGCGCCTGCGCGATGAAGGGCCGCGCCTGCTGGGCGCGGGTCGAGCGGATGCGGCCGGGCCGAATGCGAAACTCGCGCTCATCGGCCATGGCATTGTCCCGCAATGTGGCCAGGAGCGCCCAAACATAAGGGTTTGGGCCATTGGCGCACATTGTGCCAAGGGGCAACAATGTGCGGAGCGATCCCGAAAGCCAGACAAACGCTACCGCTCGACCGAGGCACAATGTGCGCCCTTTTATCTTGCCATCCCTCGGTCGTGGCGCCTGTACCTGTCCGCTCCGCTCGCCAGGGCTCGCCGCAGTACGAAATGATGCAAAGGGTGCCCATACGCCTCATCGCGTGGACCTCGCACTCGCTTTGGGCACGAACAGGCCAGTTGACGGCGATGCTACGTTAGGCGGTTCGTCCTTTGTCACGGACATTGAGGTGTCACCGGGTGAACGCCCCGGTCGCATCAAATGGCCGGCCGGATTGCCGTTCGGCCGCGCGGCAAAGATCTCCGAGTGCCTCCAGCCAAACGGCGAGAAAGTTGCCCGGCTGATGGCTTTCGTTGTGCCGTCGTTGCCAATGGCCGACGCAACGGTGGCTATATAGGCTCGTGTCTCTGCAGGCAGCCGCCGCCCTTGCAACGATGCCTCGTAGCGTCCGGGGCCAGCATTATAGGCGGCAATCCAGCCGGGCGATCCGAAGCGATCAACCAACTCGCGGATATAGGCTGAGCCCGCGATGATATTGTCGTGCGGGTCGTAGGGATCGGCGCCGAGTCGGTACCGAACGCGCAGGTCGGACCAGGTGTTGGGTACGATCTGCATCAGCCCCATGGCGCCCTTGCGCGATGTGGCGCGTTGGTCGCCTGCACTCTCGGTGCTAAGGACGGCGCGAATCCAGGTCGGCGGAAGGCGGAAGCGCTTCGCCGCTTCCGCGATGTGAGCCTCGTAACGATTGGGCGCCGACGGCATGACGGCAGGCGGGCTGTGCGCCGGCGCAGCGGCGGGAACCACGCAAGTGATGCAAAGCGCGCCAAACAGAATGAGAGCCGAGCGCCAGATCGCGCGAGGCAACGCGTAAGTTCCCGCTTGGCTCGTCGGCCGATGGCGCGCCGACATCGCTTAGTCCTTCTCGGCGCGGTCGCGCTGACGAGACCATTGCAAAGACCAGGACTTCTTGTCGTCGCCGTTCTGAAACAGATAAGCGCGGATTGGCTGCGCGAAAGTCGGGTCGTCTAGCTGCAGCGATACGAACTCGCCGGCCTTCTCGCTGGAGTGTTTCCAACCGGCGCCAATTTCGATGCCATCTTCGCCACCAGCATGCACACGATAGTCGGGCGCATTGTCTGCATCACTCGCTTCTGCTGCGACAATTGCGACCTCAAGGTTGAGGCTGAGCGTGCGAATTCGCCCCGAATACCCGGTCTGGTGGCGGATGAATTCTCCGATCTGTGGCATGTGCTTTCTCCTGTCTTTGATGTGCCCGGTGACGATTGGACGGCACAAAGGGTGCCGCCGGTGGCGCGCTCACGGCGCTGAAGCGCGCCATTGGAAGCGGCCGTCGCCCTGCTCGTCGGTCCACAGCGGGACCGCGCGGCCAATTACGTGATCGGTGGAGACGAGGCCGAAGTAGCGGCCATCGAGGCTGTCGCGGACCTGGCGGTTCATGAGGAAAACGGCACCGACCGGGATGCGTAGACAGCCCTGCCAGCTCGGCAGGCCGCGGCCGGCGCGATCGTGTTCAAGCGCAACGCCCACGTCACTGCCATCGACCGAAATCGTGAACTTGTTCCGGCAAACGGTGTGACCGGAGACTGCGAGGATATGCTTCATGAGCAGCACGCCCTTCGGCAGGTAACCGCGGTCAGCCAAGAACGTTTTAAGCGTATCAGGCGGCTGGACGGCGACGAGGTCATCGGCTCCAAACGTGCCCCTGGCATCGATCCGATAGAGACCGATCGGTGCGCTGGCCGATGCGTTCCAGATGAACTTCGGCGGGACACGCTTGAGAACCGGGCAGAGCGCTCCCATGGTCGCCAGTGCCGTCACGAGGACAATCGGCGGCCGCATCATGGCTGGACCCGCCGACGCAGGAGGTAGGCCCGGTGGAGATCCAGCGTATAGGTACGAGGCTCCTGCCCAACCGTCATTCGGTTGTGGACGTGCCGCCAGTGATCGGGCGAGACGGCTCCCGGAGCGATGCCGAGTTGCTCGATGCCATCGATCGTCTGCAGCACGCGCTCGACCTTGGACCAGCCTTGAGCCGTGAGCAGAATGTCACCGCCGGGCCGCACGAACGGCAGTGTCTGATGGGCTTCGCCCTCGGCGACCGCGCGCACGATATCGACGCGGCAGATGATCGTGTCGTAGTCGTTCGCTGCCCATCGGACGAAGGCGAAGACGTCACCGGGACGAAACGAGACGATGCGCCGACGCTGATCGAGTACCTTCTCCCGAGCGACCGAACCGAAGCGGATCCAGTACTCGATCTTTTTCTCGACCCAGGTCAGCTCGACATCAGTTAAGCCTTCGCCGGCAATAGCGCCTGGCGCCGATCGGCCTGAACGGAAATCAACGACAGTGCCCATTGGCCTGTCTCCTGGTCTTGCGGAAAGCAACCGCGATGCGTGATTGATGATTGGCGCCGGTATGTTGGATCCGCGGCGCTCTTTGCACAGATTGAGCGCAGCTCAGCGCCCGTAGCGTCCGCTCGGCGTGAAAGCCGCCGGCGGATGGCGCTTGGCGGGAAGCACAGCGCCACGAGGGTCAGAAGTCGAAGTCACCGCGCCGCGCTGAGCCCAGGCCTCGAAGTCACCGCGCCGCGCTGAGCCCAGGCCTGGAGGTCGTCAACGGCATAGACGACGCGGCCGCCAAGTTTGCGGTAGGCGGGACCCGTGCCGTAAGTGCGGTGTTTTTCGAGCGTGCGAGAAGACAGACTGAGGAACTCGGCGGCTTCCTTGGTGCGCAGAAAGCGCGGCGGCAAAACGGCTGGATCAGGTCGCATCTTGTCGGGCCTCCGTGGAGCTCTGGTGAACCGCTGGCGCTTAGCGGCGGACGGCGATCACGGTGGCGGAAAGGCGGCTTCGTGGGGGATGGGGAAGATTGGGGGGCCTGATATTGCCACCCCGGGCGCTAGGCCCGCTTGCGGTGGCGCAAGAGTTGCAGATAACCGCCGGAAATCATGGCTCCGCCGCCCTTGACGAGACCAATCACGGTGTCGCGAAGGGAGGAGGTTTTCCACGGGTTGGAGGCAACACGTCCTGCCCCATAGAAAGCAGTCGCGATTTCACGGTAGCTGGCGCCGTTCTTGCGACCGTCGGCGGCCTGCATCATCAGGCGCAGGCGACGCCTCTGCTGAATCGTCATTCGTGTATCCGGCGGCACGGGTCGCCTGTGACAGGAGCGCCAGAACCGGACCAGAGCCTCGACCCGTCCGAGCGTTTGGGAATCGAGCGGGATCAAGGCCGTGAGCGAACGGCTCGCAGCGCTTCCGGGAAGGAGGAGAAGCTGTGTCGCGATCCCACTATCGCGGATGGCATGAAATCCCTGTGGGCTCTCGTGATGTTTGCCAAGCTCAACGGGCGCTGTGGAAGTTTCGCGTGACAGGAAATCTGGCGACGCCATGAGGGTCACCACCGCGGGGTTGGCAAGAGGTGACCACAGAACGTCTTGCGTCAATGCGGACAAATCGGGTCGGGCCGCGAAATCGCAACCCCCAGCGTTTCTGTGCTTCGGTTGGGTAGGGATCCCTCTCAGTTCCCTCACGCACAAGCGCCAGATAATGCCGCTGATAAGAGTCTGAGCGGCGCAGACATTCCCAGGCGAGGCCTTCGATTGGCAGGTCGTCGAAGAACTCGTAGCGGCTGTTGTCTCGCCAAAGCGACGTGTCGGGCTTCATCGGGCAGCTCCTCGCTAAAACTGCAAGTTGTGCACGAATCGATTCCCGGCTCTGGTGACTGGCGGAAGACCCTGAAGACGCATCGCGTGATGCTCTTTCAGCATCACCCTGGAAATATTCGCTAGGTGTCAGTTTGGCGCAGAAGGTGGCGGTAGCCAGTGCGCGTCATCCAGCGCGCCCGCGCCAAGTGGGTATCGTAGACATCTCGAGCGCGATGCGGCTCCTTTGCCGGGTCGATCCCGAAGAGAATTTTGACCACCTCACGCCAATCAGCACCGTCGGCATCGGCGTCGAACAAGCGCATGTAGAGCTTAGCGTGGCTGCGATCATAGTCTGTGAGTTCGTCCCCCGTGGGAGCGGTGTCGTCGAACGGTTCGATCATGATTTGCACTTCCTCAAGATGCGACCTTACAGATGTCGCCTCGCCGTTGGAGGAGTCTCAAAGAGCAGCACGCGATGCTGTGCTGACATCGCGCGGTGCGCCGTACCACTCCGATTGGTCACTTGAGGTTCCGCCCGGTTGGCCCGGGCGGAACCTATCGTTTGCCTCCTATTCCGCGTTGCGGCGGCTCGAGCGGGACCAGATCAGGCTGTAGCCCTCACCGTCTTCGTCGTCGAAGAGGTTTGCGAAGATCGGGGCGGTGAAGCTCGGATCGTCGAGCTTGAGGCCCAGATAGTTGCGGCCCTCATTGGACTGCTTGGCCCAGGCAGCGCCGATCTCTGCTCGGCCGACGAAGACCCGGTGGCTGGGAGCGTTTTCACCGCTGGCGCGGTTTTCGGGGACGATGCGGACGCCGCGGGCCTGGACGCTGAGCGTGACGATTTCGCCAGTGAACTCGTTGTTGCCGGACTTCTTGAAGGTGCCGATAGTAGCCATTGTAGTTCTCCTTGATCCTATCTGTCTCGAGCCCGCACCATTGCGGTCTCGATGGTGATCGACAGGCCGGAGGCGATCGCCGGCGCACCCTTGGGCCGAAGCGCCAGCGGAGGACGGCGCGGGACGACTTTGTTGCTTCGCGAGGAATGACGGCGCAGCCGTCAGGGGAAGAAAGTCGTGATGCGCCGTTGCGTCGAAGGCGATCGAGGCGAAGCCGTCCTTCGGCCAGATACACCCATCGATGAGACCGCTTGGGTGCGCTCGGTGTGATGGCCGGGATCAGATGAGTCGCGATGGCTACCCATTGCAGCCTCACCGCTGATCGGCAAGCGGGTACTCAGCCGATCGTGCCGCTCTTCCCTGCATCCAATTCCCTGAGTTCGCATCGCCGGGCCAGCCTGCGCCAAGCTGTGACAGGCTCCAACCTCATGATGAGGTATCCGGCAGCGGCTCCGCGCTTGCCGCCTCAGTCATCGTTCCAACGCACGCGTTCTAAGGCGTCTCTGCCATCGCGGGCTGCTCGTCGGGTGCCTGCTATTGTTTTGACGATGAGGTAGTGCGCTACGCTCGTGATTTATCCGCCATTAAGCGTATCGAGCTTGGTCGCGGCAAGCGTCAGATCGTCGTCGGCGGTCGGCTGGAAAGCAAATATCAGATCACCGTGCCGGAGACACTCGATGCCGGTGTCTGAGGCTTACCGGGCGCAAGTCACCCTCCTCGTTCGAGTTCTGCCACTCGTCGCTGAGGAGGCTGTATTCGCATTGAAGGGTGGTACCGCCATCAATCTCTTGGTCAGAGACCTTCCGCGCCTGTCGGTCGATATCGATCTGACCTATCTGCCGGTCGAGGACCGTGCGACTTCTCTCGCCAATATCGACGCTGCCATGCGACGGGTTGCTACTCGGATAGGGGAGAATGTGCCGCGTAGCCGCACCTAGTGGCAGAAGCCTGACGGATGGTACCAAACGCCAGAGGACCGATCCGGTGGCCGACATCTCCCATGCGATGTGACTATTCCTCTGGAGAAGAGTAGAATACAGCCCGACCGCAGCGCCCTTGGGCAGCGCATCGGGCGCTGCATACCTTAGCGAACCAGGGAGGGCGATATGGGAACGGCTGCACCGAGCGTAGCCATCCGCGCGCTGGCCGAGACCGATCTGCCGGAAGCCGAAAGAATTTTCCGGCTGGCCTTTGGCACCTTCTTGGGAGCACCCGAACCAGAGACGTTCTGGTCCGACCGCGACTACGTACGCGGCCGCTGGCAGGCGCCCTACGTCGCCGCCTTCGCCGCGGAGGTGGGCGGTGAACTGGTGGGCTCTAACTTCGCAACCCGCTGGGGCAGCGTCGGCTTCTTCGGACCGTTGACGATCCGCCCCGACCTTTGGGACCGGGGCATCGGCGCGCGGCTCGTCGAGGCCGTCACGGCGAGCTTCGATGAATGGGGCACGCGGCATGCAGGCCTGTTCACCTTCGCCCAGAGCGCCAAGCACGTGGGCCTGTACCAGAAGTACGGCTACTGGGCTCGTTTCCTCACGGCCATCATGTCGGCGCCGGTCCGTCACAACCAGACCGAGCCGGTGCGCTGGTCGCGGTATTCCGATCTGACAGAGGAGCAGAGAGTGGAATGCCTGAAGTCCTGCCGTGACCTGACCGGCGCCCTTTACGACGGGCTCGACCTGGGGGCGGAAATCCAGGCCGTAGAGGCGCAGGAGCTTGGGGAGACGGTCCTGCTCGGCGATATGGCGGGTGCGGGCTTGGACGGTTTCGCCGTGTGCCACCATGGGCCGCGCAGCGAAGCAGGCGACGGTGCTTGCTTCATCAAATTCGGGACCGTGCGTCCAGGATCGGCGGCTGGGGAGACCTTCGACAGCTTGCTGCATGCCTGCGAGGCGCTTGCCGTAGCGGAGGGGATGCCCAAGCTGCTGGCCGGGGTGAACATGGCCCGCCACGAGGCGTACCGGCACTTGGTCGGGCGTGGCTTTCGAACCGAAATCCAAGGGGTCACGATGCACAGGCCCAATGAGCCAGGTTACAGTCGCGCCGGCGTCTTCGTGCTCGACGACTGGCGCTAGGGATGGAATCTAACGCTTGGTGCCCACGCCTAACGGCAGCGATGATTTCATCCGGATCAGCCGTCCAGGTGAAAGGCTTGGGACGCGCATTGGTTTCAGCGACGTACCGGTTGATGGCCTCCTGAAGATCGACCACCGAACGGAAGACGCCGCGCTTGAGCCGCTGGCGGGTCAGCTTGGCGAAGAAGCCTTCAACGGCATTGAGCCACGAGCAGGATGTCGGGATAAAGTGGAAGGTGAAGCGCTTGTGGCGGTCGAGCCAGGCGCGGACCTTCGGGTGCTTGTGAGCCGCATAGTTGTCGAGGATGACGTGCACGGCTTTATCCACTGGCACCTGGGCTTCAATGGTGTTCAGGAAGCGGATGAACTCCTGATGCCGGTGACGCTGCATGTTGCGCCCAATGACGGTGCCATCGAGCACGTTCAGGGCGGCAAACAGCGTGGTGGTGCCATGGCGCTTGTAGTCGTGCGTCATGGTCCCGAGGCGGCCCTTCTTGAGCGGCAGTCCGGGTTGGGTGCGGTCGAGCGCCTGGATCTGGCTCTTCTCATCAACAGAGAGAACGATGGCATGAGCGGGTGGATCGACGTAGAGCCCGACCACGTCTCTGAGCTTCTCGCCAAACTTGGGATCGTTGGAGAGCTTGAACTGGCGATAGCGATGCGGCTGGAGACCATGGGCTCGCCAAATGCGCCGTACGGCACTGGCGCTGATGCCACTCTCCCTAGCCATCATGGCGGCGGTCCAGTGGGTTGCCTCGACCGGTGGGTCAGAAAGCGTCAGGTTGACTACCCGCTCGGCCATATCAGGGCCAAGCGGCTTGATCCGGGAGGGGCGAGTCTTGTCGCGCAGCAGGCCGTCGACACCTTCCTGCATGAAGCGCTCCTGCCAGCGCCAGACGCAGGTCTTAGAGGTGCCGGTCCGGCGCATGATCTCGGTGGTGCAGACGCCATCGGCGCTCAGCAGCACGATAACTGCCCGCCAGACGTGTTTCTGAGCCGTGTTCCGGTTGCTGGCGACAGCCTCAAGGCGCTGCCGGTCGGAGGGGGTAAGAGTGATGGAAATGCCAGTGCGCATGCCACAGCCTCGCATGCACGCTGGCCAAGCGGAATCCCAGATCGGACTCTTCGTCAGGCGCAGACCACTAGCAGGCTGTTGAAGAAGTCAGGCTCTTTCGCAAACGAAGCCTGAATCG
>NZ_LPVS01000012.1:0-70351 GCF_014843905.1 Mesorhizobium silamurunense
GTCCTCGAGCTCGGCAACCATCTTGTCGGCGTTGGTGACGAAGTAGGGCGACAGGTAGCCGCGGTCGAACTGCATGCCTTCGACGACTTCGAGTTCGGTCTCGGCGGTCTTGGCTTCCTCGACGGTGATGACGCCCTCGTTGCCGACCTTCTGCATCGCTTCGGCGATCATGGCGCCGACCGACTCATCGCCATTGGCCGAGATCGTGCCGACCTGGGCGACTTCCTCGGAGGTCTTGATCTTCTTGGCGGCCTTGCCGAGCGCCACGACGACTTCGGTGACGGCGAGGTCGATGCCGCGCTTCAGGTCCATCGGGTTCATGCCGGCGGCAACCGCCTTGTGGCCTTCCTGGACGATCGACTGCGCGAGAACGGTCGCGGTCGTGGTGCCGTCGCCGGCGATGTCGTTGGTCTTCGAAGCAACTTCGCGGACCATCTGCGCGCCCATGTTCTCGAACTTGTCCTCAAGCTCGATTTCCTTGGCGACGGTGACGCCGTCCTTGGTGATGCGCGGGGCGCCGAACGACTTGTCGATGACGACGTTGCGGCCCTTGGGCCCGAGCGTGACCTTCACCGCGTCGGCGAGGATGTTGACGCCGCGCAGCATGCGCTCACGGGCGTCGCGGGAGAATTTTACTTCTTTGGCAGCCATGTTTAGCTCCTGGCAGGGGCTTTGATCGAGCCCGCAGATTTAGATGACGGTGAGGCCGATATTCAGCCGATGATGCCCATGATGTCGGATTCCTTCATGATCAGAAGGTCTTCGCCATTGAGCTTGACTTCGGTGCCCGACCACTTGCCGAACAGGATGCGGTCGCCAGCCTTGACGTCCAGGGGGACGAGCTTGCCGGCTTCGTCGCGGGCGCCGGAACCGACGGCGATGATCTCGCCTTCCTGCGGCTTTTCCTTCGCCGTATCCGGGATGATGATCCCGCCGGCGGTCTTGGATTCGGATTCAACCCGGCGAACGACCACGCGGTCATGAAGCGGGCGGAACTTCGACTTTGCCATTTTTTCTTCCTCGAATGAGAACGGTGAGAACTGTTCCTCCGTCCGGCGAAGCCGGACAAACCAAGCCCGGCAGCGCCGGACCCTTGGTTAGCACTCGCCAATGGCGAGTGCTAACGTGCCGGTGAAATAGGCCCTCGGTTGGTACTAGTCAAGACGGAAGAGGGGAGGGGCGAAGAGCAAAAGATTTTGGAATCGGCGCTGAAGCACCGGCCCCTTTAACGTGAGGAGAAAGCTCTTTCTGCATCTCTGCTGCCAGTCGCTCGTCCCCACCGGCTCAAAACATCTCCGCCAGCGGCGCCTGCCGTGTAGCCAGTCTTGACCGACACCGAAAACGGCGAAATCAAATCATCCATGAACGCAACAAGGCACCCGAGAATGACACCGGCACACTATCGGGACGTATCGGTTATTCTCGGTCACCAAGACGACCATCTGGACGCCTTGTCGCCGAATAGAAGCTGAGGAATATGCCCGCAGTTAGTCGCTCGTTAATCATGCGGGGCATAGCCAAGAAGCGTCGCTGGCCCAATCGAAATGTGACCTTAAAAACCCGGCACCCAATCCCTCCAGATTGTGCCGGTCTTTTTTGCTAGCGAGGGCAAGGGCTGAGAGGTAGTTCTGTGCATGGCGATCGTATCGTGTTGCGATGCGACGCCAATTCTTGAGCTTGCAGTACTGCGCCGTGCGGCGCGTATTATTCTGACCTGAGCCTGACACCAGATGCACGGTCATTTACCGCTTCCATCCGCAAGGAGCTGGAGCAAGAACTGTTCTCCTCGATGCCAATATTCCGCAGAATGACAAGGTTCGTTTTCTGTTGGCGGCGATAACCGGATAGCGTCCACGGTCACTGAGCAACGCTTGGGGGGGCGTCCCCAATCGCGCGGCGGACTCGGCGTGAGGGATGACCGTCGCCGTCCAGCAGATTGCTGGCGGCGGCAACAACGACACGTCTGGCTTGGCAGGGCGGCGCAGAGATCAAGATCGAGACGTCGCTGGTCGCGCGCGGAACGGTGCACCCGACCAAACTGTGAGCGACGCGGTCACCGGCAAATTCGCTTTGCCGAGATGCAGGTCCTGGCTCCTTGAGCCTCGTCGGGCTGGGAGGGTGGCTCATCCTCTCGATGTCACTATCATCTTCTGCCCTTCTGGACCCTTCCCCACGGCCGCCTCTCGTCCCGCAATCTCTTTTCTCATTTCTCCGATTTCACAAATTAGGTTTGTCCCTTCCGTTCCTGGACCGAAGCCATCCGCGAATTTCATCGGCGCCGTGAACCCACAAGGCCAGGCCTTGCCAGCCCAAAAACGGCACGATCACAAGACCGGTACTCATGGCAGAAAACGGAATGTCGGGCTTCAATGCCATTAGAACCCCGAGAGACGCCGCAAAGGGGATAAAGTAAATAGACATAATTATTAAGATGAATAAAACGACAAACAACCAAAATGTCGATACAATACTTTGAATTCCTGATGGTGGTCTGCGCGAGTCGTAAAACTTGGAAACTGTCTCTCTCTTTATTTCAGCGAAAATGATTCGAACTCCATTCTTGACGATCCGGCCGGCTTCATGAACCCTCGGATCGGTCAAAACAAACGCGGCCCCTTTTATCGCACCCTGCACTGTTATTGATAAATGGGCAATAACCGCAATAAGAAGCAGCCATTTGAGTGTTTCAGGAGATTTCTCGATCAGTTGCTCAGACAATTTCATGATTTCCATATCGGTTCCTCCTTGGATTATGTGCTAACGACCGCGTTGCTTGTAGCTGGTTGTCGTCCTCTGGTGCGGTTTTCGAACGGGGGAGCCACAGTTCGGCAGCCCACCACGTCGGGCCATTAGGCAAAGATCTGCACGCTGACTCGAGCAGTGCGTCGGGGTCTACTTTTGAATGGTCTCCTCGGGCTGACCGTCCAGCTGGAGCTTGACGATAATCGGATTGTAGCCAGGCACTATCTCGCGCAGCCGGGCATCAATGACGGCGCCGTAAGAAAGGAGGGTGAGAAAGCGATCGGAAGATTCTGGAGCAGGTATTCGCGCAAACTCCGTCGGTCGGACATGAGCGCTATGTGCTCAGGCTGGATGTCGCGAAGCTCGACTGTGGTGTAGTGATCCTCGGTGGGCCATCCTCGATATGAGCGATGGTGGTGTGCGCGCTGAGCAGGCCTATCAGCGAGCTGCGTTGAGACGCCGGATCGTTGCGATCCTTCTCGAGGTGCTCCTTCTCTTTGCGAATTCGAAGGTCTTCAGCGTAATCGTAGGCGCCCGGGCCTCCCAGCGCCTCCTCCTTTTCGGCCTCGAGCACCTCCTTTACGACAATAAAACTCTCCCCTGAAGCCGAACCCCTAGACCGCCTTACCGGGCCGCCCAGCCGCAACAATTTTCGACCACCGCCGTATCATCCGCGCTTCCCCCTTCCAAAAGTCGGCCTACCACAGGAAACGTTTCTCGTCCGCCTCGGTCCTCTCCATGCCCTGAAGCCGAAAGATTTCTTCAACCGAGACGATGTCCTTATGGACGTTCTGCACGCCACCCTCGGCGACGATGCGGCGAAAGGCATCCTGCATGGCGGTCGTGGCGGCGCGGATGCCGTAGTTGCCGTAGATCACCATGCGGATATTGCCGAGCGCATTTATTCGGGTTGCGTCGAGATCCGGATAGGCATTCGGCACTATGGTGAGCGGCACATGGCCATCCCAGGCCCGCGCGAAGCTTTTGATCTCGGACGGATCCTTTTTCTTCGAATGGATCAGGATCATGTCGGCCCCGGCCTGGACATAGGCCCTGGCGCGCTTCAGCGCCTCCTCTTCGCCGAGACCGGCGATCAGCGCTTCTGTCCGGGCGATGACGAGGAAGTTAGGGTCGGTGCGGGTGCTGATGGCCGCCTCGATCTTGCCCTGAAACTCCTCGACCCGAAGTAGTTCCTGGCGGTCGCCGGCGGCGAGGCTGGTGACCTTCGGGAAAGTCTTGTCCTCGATGACAACCGCCGAGGCGCCGGCGCGTTCATATTCGGAGATGGCATGGATAACGTTGATCGCATTGCCATAGCCGGTGTCGATATCGGCGACGATCGGCAGCGACGACCGGCCGGCGATCGCCCGCAGCATGTCGAGGTGCTGCGTCATCGAAATGAGGCTCATGTCCGGCAGACCGTAGAGGGCGGAGAGCTCGAAGCCTGAGGCCCAAATCCCGTCGAAACCGGCTTCCTCGGCCAAGACGGCCGAAAGCGGGCTATGGGCCGCCATGATGTGGACGAGGCCGCGTTCGGCCATGCGGTCACGCAGTTGCTTCGCTTTGCTCATACGTCTTCTCGCTTTCGGACAGGGCGGTGCAGGCGGCGAGAATGCGGCCGCAGGCGCGCTTCAACTCGTCCTCTGAGGCGGCATAGGAAATGCGGAAATAGGGTGAGGCCATGAAGCCGCTGCCGGGCACGACCGCCACGCCGAACTCTTCCAGCAGATGCATGGCGAAATCCATGTCGTTTTTGATCACCTTGCCCTTGCCGGTCACTTTGCCGATAACACCGGCGCAGGAAACGAAGACATAGAAGGCGCCGTCCGGCACGCGACACTTCAGGCCCTCGGCTTGATTAATCTGCTCGACGACGAGATCGCGGCGCTTGCGGAAAGCGGATACGAAATCGACGATGTGGTCCTGGTTGCCGGCAATGGCCTCGATCGCCGCATATTGCGAGATCGAACTGGTGTGCGACGACGTTTGGCCCTCGATCGTGTTCATCGCCTTGATGAGGTCTTTCGGACCGGCCCCGTAGCCAAGGCGCCAGCCCGTCATGGCGCTGGACTTGGAAACGCCGTTGACCGTCAGCACCCTTTCAACGAGGTCCGGCGCGGCCCCAGCCATCGTTGCGAAAGGCACGTCATAGACGAGCTTTTCATAGATATCGTCGGAAAGGACGTGGACATGGCTGTGTCGGCGCAGGACGTCGGCCAGAGCGGCCAGATCGGCCTTGGAATAGACCGCGCCGGTGGGATTGTTCGGCGAATTCAGCATCAGCCATTTGGTGCGCGGCGTGATAGCCGCTTCCAGGTGTTCAGGCTTCAGCTTGAAACCCGACCGCTCGTGGCAGGCGACGAGCACCGGTTGGCCGCCGGCGAGCCGCACCATGTCCGGATAAGACACCCAGCAGGGCGTGGGAACGATGACCTCGTCTCCGGCATCGAGGGTGGCGAAGAGGCCGTTGAAGACGATCTGCTTGGCGCCACAGCCGACGGTTATCTGGTCGATGTCATAATCAAGCCCGTTGTCGCGCGAGAGCTTCTCCCTGATCGCCTCGCGCAGCAGCTTGACCCCGGCGACCGGCGTATAGCGCGTCTTGCCATCGAGGATGGCGGCGATGCCGGCCTGCTGAACGGATTCTGGCGTGTCGAAGTCCGGTTCGCCCTGGCTCAGCGTGATGATATCGACGCCTTGTTCGCGCAAGGCGCTCGCCTTGGCGGTCATGGCTTTTGTCTGGGAGGGGCGGACGGCCTGCAGTCTTTTGGCGAGTAGCGGCAATGGACTTTCCTCAAAGCAGGGGAGTTAATGCCCAGAGCTAGATGAGGCGCCCTTGGCTCGCCAGTTTTGGCATCGCGGAAAGCGGCCAAAAGGATCGCGTTTTGCGATGCATCATTGCGGTCAAAAATTATTTTCCGGTGTTCTCCTCCTCGGTCTTTTTCCGGCAGAGCCTAATGAGCCAGCGGCAGAAGGCGCGGGCGAGATCCGGATTGCCGCTGCGATCGACCGCATAGGCCCGGTACTGCATGCCGCTCGGCGCGCGCGAGCTGGGCAGCACGTCCAGGAGGCCCTGCCTGATCAGATCCGCGACGATGATATTGGGTGTCACCAGCAAGGTCTGACCGGTCGTTACCGCCGACAGGGCCAGGTAGTGGTGGTCGTAGCGTGCCCCGGAGATGATGTCCGACGTCTTCAGGTCCATACCGCGAAGCCAGGTCGGCAGGATGTCCGGCCGCGACGTGACGGCAATCACCGGTGTGGTGCGCAGCGCTTCGAGCCCGCGGCCGGCGACACAGTCGGGCGCCCCGACGCAGACGAGTTGTTCGTCGTAGAAATCCCATCGATCTCCCGGTTCGCTCAGCGTCAGGTCTCGGGTCAGAAGCACGTCGAAGCTGTCGGTTGAGGCGGGGGCCGACAGGGTGCTGATGACGTCGACCGTGACGCCGCCCATTTCCTTCGAGAAGTCGCTCAAATTGGGAATCAGCAGCGTATAGGCGAACGTCGAGAGCGACGTCCTCACGACGAGCCGGTTGGCATCTTTCCCGTCACCGCGGCGCATCCGCTTTGCCGTAAAGAAAATCGTGTCGAGCGGCTCGCCAACGGCATCGGCGAATAGCCGCCCGAAATCCGTCAACTGACTCTGGCGTCCGTGCCGTTCGAGCAGCTTGGCGCCGAAATACTCTTCCAATACCGCGAGGTGGCGGCTCACCGAGCTCTGGGTGATGCCAAGGGTTTTCGAAGCCCGGGTGACGCTGTTGTCGCGTGCGACCTGCACGAAAGCCCGAACAGCATTGAGCGAAAGATCTTTACCGTCTGACATGGCCGGTTTTAGCCGCCTTCCTGGATTCATCCAAAAGAGCGTGTTTGTTATCGCATTATTCGATGATTGTCATGCTGTTGTAGCACATCAGTTGAGTAATCCCGCTCGTTCTCGCCGGGCACCGAGAAGTGCCGAAGGCCGTAAACAAAGAGATCCCACAGCCCGAAGCGACATCGTTGCTTTGCGCAGCTACACAGGAGCCAGGTACGCACATGATTTCGATAACGCGACGTAATCTATTGGTAGCCGGGGCGGCAAGCAGTCTTCTGGCAATGACTGGAGTACCTTCAGCGAAGGGCCAGGGCGCCGCTCGCCGGACACTTAGAATCGGCATGTCCGGCTTCCCGCCCGCCGTCGAGCCTGTTTTGTACGCTCACACCGCGACGCGGCGCGTAGCGCCGCAGATGTTCGACACATTGCTCGCCTTCGACCAGACGTCCGCTATGACGTTACGTCCGGCCCTTGCGGAGCGTTGGGAACGGGTGAACGCCAAGTCAGTTCGTCTTTTCTTGCGCAAGGGTGTGAAGTTCCATGATGACGGTGAGTTCACCGCTGAGGATGTCGCCTTCACTTTGAGTCCCGAGCACCTGCTTGGCCCCGACATGGCAGGCAAATCCACTGCCATGCAGACCTTGGACACGATCGACAAGGTCGAGATCGTCGACAGCCACACCGTTATCGTTCATGCCAAGGGCGACGATGCATTGCTTGAGAAGCGGCTGGCGTCGTGGGGCGCCGAGATCGTCAGCAAACGCGCTTTCGAAACTGCGGGTTCCTGGGACGCCTGGACGGCAGCGCCGGTCGGAACAGGCCCGTATCGGATCGTCAGCCAATCTCTTGATGTCGACGTCGTTCTGGCTGCGCACGATGCCTACTGGGGTGGGCTGCCGCCCTTAGAAGGGATTCGTTTCAGGATCATCCCGGAACTGGCTTCACGGGTGAACGCGCTCATCGCAGGCGAAGTGGACTTCATCACGGATCTCTCTCCAGACATGTTCTCGGAAATCGAGAAGCACCCCAAACTCGAAGTCTCCGGCGGCCCCGTTCAGAATATCCGTGCACTGAATATCGATACGACCGGTCCGATCCTCGGCAAAGTAGGTGTGCGCCGCGCCCTCAGCCTCGCGATCGACCGAGAGGCTATCGTCCAGGCGCTCTGGCAGGACAGGCTGCTCATTCCCAACGGCTACCAACTCCCCAGCTTCGGCGATGCGTATATCGAGGACTTCCCGGGTCTCGCATACGACCCCGACTTGGCGCGGAAGCTCCTCGCAGAAAGCGGCTACAAGGGTGAAACAATCACCTACCGACTGCTCAACAACTATTATCCCAACCAGGTTGCCGGCGCGCAGATCATGACCGAAATGTGGCGAGCGGTCGGCATCAATATCGAAATCCAGATGATGGAGAACTTTGCCCAGATCGAGAGCAAGCCGATCAACGCAATCTTCGACAGTTCAAACACCGCTACCTTCCCGGACCCGCTCGGCCACGCTTGGCGCGTCTTCGGATCATCTGGGGAGAACGTCAAAGAGGGTATCTGGAGCAACGAAGAATATTTCGCACTTGGCGAAAAGCTCAAGGAAACCGCCGATCCACAGGCGCGCCGGTCGATCATCCGCCGGATGCTCGAGATCGTCGACCGGGAAGATCCGCCTTGCGTGATCCTGCACGGCTCCGGTCAGTTCTATGGCAAGCGCAAGGATATAGCGTGGGTCCCGGGGCAGACACTCGACCTGAACTTCGGTCCTTCTAACGCCGCCTATACGCAAAACTGATGACCACGCGAGGAGGGACGGCGATGGCAAATCCCGCTGGCACCGCACCAGCATCCGCTTTGCCGGCGGCTTGGTCGTCGCAACCGTTGCTCATGATCGAAGGCCTCACCGTCGACTTCAGCGGCGTCCAGGTAATTCGGGGGATCGACCTCACGGTCGCACGGGGCGCGTCACTCGGTATTGTGGGCGAGTCAGGTAGCGGCAAGTCCGTCACCTGGCTTGCCGCGCTCGGGCTTCTGCCTCGCACGGCTACCGTGTCGGGAAGCATTCGGCTGGACGGGGAAGAACTGCGTGGAGCAGCAGCCACGCGGCTCGATCGGATCAGGGGCGGGCGCGTGGCGATGATCTTCCAGGATCCGTCCAGCGCACTCAATCCTGTCATCCGGATTGGGAGACAGGTTGGCGAAGTTCTCGCGCGACATCAGGGGGTGTCGGGATCAAGCATTCGAGCGCAAACGAAACGTCTTTTTGACCTCGTGGGCCTGCCGGACGCAGCACGCCGGTTCGATGCCTATCCCCATGAGCTGTCCGGCGGCCAGAACCAGCGGGTCATGATCGCCATGGCGCTCGCCGGAAAACCGGACGTCCTGGTTGCCGACGAGCCGACAACCGCGCTCGACGCCACGATCCAGGCTCAGATACTGGATCTCCTGACAACCATTCGTCGCGAGACGGGCATGGCCCTTGTCCTCATCAGCCACGATCTCGGCGTCGTTTCCGAAACCTGCGAGCGCATCATGGTCATGTATGGCGGCCGCGTCGTCGAGACGGCGCCGTCAGACTCGATCTTTGCAAACCCGCGGCACCCCTATACGCAGGGGCTTCTTGCGGCCTTGCCGCCTTTCGAAGGCGCGTTGCAACGGCTCATTCCCATCGAGGGGCAGGTGCCGGAGCCGGCGAACATGCCTCCGGGGTGCCCGTTTGCGCCCCGTTGTCCGCAACGTATGGCGGTTTGTGAAGTAGCCATTCCGCCACTCGCGCAAACCGAAGCCGGCCGCTTCTCCGCCTGTATAGCAGGGCCCGCCAAGGAGGCCCAGCAGCCCTTAAAGCTCAGCACAAAAGTGCCGGCATGACTGCAAATATTCTTGAACTCCACGGCATTTCCCGAAGCTATTCGACGCGGCAGGGCCTCTTCGCAAGAAAGATGCCTGTCCATGCCGTTGATGAAGTGTCGCTGTCGCTGCAACAGGGCCAGACGCTGGCGCTCGTCGGCGAATCCGGTTCGGGAAAATCAACGACAGGACGGATAGCGCTCGGGCTTGAACGGCCGAACGGCGGACATGTGCTCTTCCGCGGGTCTGAACTGCCGCCGGTCGACACACCAGCGTGGCGCCGTATGCGCACGCAAATGCAAATGATCTACCAGGATCCGCTCGCAGCGCTGGACCGCCGTTTGTCCATCCTCGATCAGGTCCGCGAACCACTCGACGTTCATGACATCGCTTCTGCGTCCGAGCGGAACATTAAGGCGCTGGCCATGCTTGACGCGGTCGGCTTGAATGCCAGTCATGCCTCAAGCCTGCCGCATCAGCTGTCGGGTGGGCAGCGTCAGCGTGCTGTTCTTGCCCGGGCGCTGATCATGCAACCGGCGTTGCTGGTCTGCGACGAACCGGTCTCGGCTCTGGATGTATCGATCCAGGCCCAGGTGGTGAACCTGCTCATGGACCTCCAAAAGGACCTACGTCTCAGTCTTCTCTTTATCAGTCACGATTTGAAAGTGGTTCGCCAGGTCAGTCAGCGTATGGCTGTGATGTATCTCGGCCGTATCGTCGAATATGGCGAGACAAATCTTCTGCTCTCGAACCCCACCCACCCCTACACCAGAGCCTTGGTCTCGGCAGTCCCTGTTGCCGGCCGGCGCACACGCGAGCGCATCATCCTCAAAGGCGAACCACCCAATCCCGCAGACCGTCCGACGGGCTGCGCGTTCCACCCTCGCTGTCCCGTCGTGCGGCCGGAGTGCATGAGCGTCTCCCCCACATTCTCAACTCTGCCGGACGGACGCTCCGTCGCCTGTCATGCCGTCGATGCCGCCCAACCGACCAAGGAGGTTGGAATCTGATGCTTCGGTTCGCTGCTATCCGTATCCTCCGTGCTGTTCTGACAATCGCGCTGGTGGTGACATTTGCCTTCCTCGTGCTCAGGCTTTCCGGAGATCCAGCGCGCAGCATCATGGGGGACGACGCCTCGCCCGAGGCCATGGCTGCCTTTCGCCGGGAGTGGGGTCTCGATCAGCCTCTCTGGATGCAATACCTCCACTACTTCGCAGCAATTTTTCAGGGCGAACTCGGCCGCTCGATGCGTGGCGGTGGGCCGGCGCTTGACCTTGTCCTGGGACGTATCCCGGCAACGCTCATGCTGACCCTGCCTGCGCTTCTGATGAAACTGGCGATCGGTATTCCAGCCGGTATCTATGCCGCTTTGCATCGGGACAGCGCCATTGACCGCGCCGTCATGGTCACGGCCGTTGCAGGCTATACGGTGCCAAGCTTTGTCCTCGGCCTGGTATTGGTTCAAGTCCTGGCAATCTGGTTTGCCTGGCTACCGACCGGCGGCACGGGCAGTCTACAGCATCTCATCCTGCCGATCATTACTCTCGGCGTTGGCGGTGCCGCGGTGCTCGCCCGCTTCGTTCGCAGTGCGATGCTGGAGGTGCTGGGGCAGCCGTACATTCGCACTGCGAGTGCCAAGGGAATCCCCTGGGCCGCAGTTGTGCGGGGTCACGCCCTGCCGAATGCCGCAATTCCTACCGTTACCATTGTCGGCTTCATGGTTGGCAATCTGATCGCTGGTTCGGTTGTGGTCGAGAGCGTGTTCTCCTGGCCGGGTGTCGGCAATCTGCTGGTCGTGTCGGTGACGGCGCGGGATCTGGCGGTCGTACAATGCATTCTGCTGCTGGTGGCCGTCGCAATGGTGCTTTCAAATCTCATCGTCGACTTCCTCTACGGTTTCCTCGATCCGCGTCTCTCGACCGGGGGCGCTGAGACATGAACATGATGGAAAAAGTGACCGAAACGGCGGCTGGCGAGCGAGAGAACACCAAGCACCGCCGTATCCCAATCTCCGTTTCCGTCAGCGCCCTCTGGATTGCTTTTATCGTCGTTGTAGCGCTGCTCGCGTACCAGATCGCCCCGTACCAATACACCGCGCTTGATCTGCCAAACCGGCTGGCCTCGCCATTCCACCCGCAACATCTGCTCGGAACGGACGAACTGGGACGCGATATTCTGTCGCGATTGATCGTGTCCGTTCGTATCTCGGTTCTGGTTGCTCTGGGCGCAACGCTGATTTCGGCTTGCTTTGGCACGACCATGGGCTTTGCGGCGGCCCACTTTCGTGGGCGCGTCGAGCAGTTCATCCTGATGCTCGCTGACTTCCAGGCAGCCATGCCGTTCCTCGTCCTATCGCTATCGGTACTTGCGTTTTTCGGAAACGCTTTGTCGTTGTTCATCGGGCTGATGGGGCTTTACGGCTGGGAGCGCTATGCCCGTATCGCACGCGGGCTTGCGATCTCCGCCAGTGCGCAAGGCTACGCCGGCGCCGTTCGTCAATTGGGAGCGAGCCCAAGGCGGATATATCTGCGACACATCCTCCCGAATATCGCGTCGACGCTCATTGTTTCCATGACGCTGACCTTCCCGGAGATCATCCTCATGGAAAGCAGCCTGTCGTTTCTGGGCCTTGGTGTTCAGCCCCCGATGACGAGCCTCGGAAACATGCTCGGCTATGGCCGGGAGTATATGACACGTGCGCCATGGATCATGTTTGCGCCAGCTACGTTGATCGTTACCACGACGCTCTCCATCAGCTTGTTGGGCGACTGGCTGCGCGACCGGTTGGACAAGGGACTGCAGTAACGTGGGAACGCAGCGAAGCTGCCGACTCATCAGGGACAAGATGATCAAACAGATGCAAGGTTTCACAAATGAAACGATTGTTATTGGAGCGTGGGGCAATCGGTTGCTCGAACGAAACGACGGAAATTGAGTGCTCCCATGTGAGTGGCCCTGGTATGTCTGCGGTCTCGGAGCGTTCATGCTGGAAAATCAATTCATTATCGGCGCCGACTCTTCCGAACCATCCTGGTCTTTGTCGCGTGACCTCGCGATATGCGACTGCTAGCGAAATGGCGTCCTTGTCAACGTGAACTGCGAGATACACGGTATGCGCTTCCTCATCGTCAGTTTCGACGGCCTGCGCCCTGACCTAGTCGCACCCAACCTGACGCCGAACCTCTGCCGTCTACAGGCCCAGGGCATCACTCTGTCGAACCATCGCACGGTCTATCCAAGCGAAACCCGCTCGGCCTTTCCCAGCTTGGTGACCGGTTCGACCACGAGCCGGCACGGCATGGTTGGGAACATATATGTCGACCGTTCAATCACTCCGTCCCGCTACATCGACACAGAAGACGCGGTTCTCCTGCGCAAGCTTGACCTGGAAAGCGGTGGGCGGCTGATGTCCACACAGACACTGGGGGAAATCCTCGCTTCGGCCGGTCGGAGTCTTGCCGTCTTGGCCACCAACTCGCCCGGCACGACGCGCTTTTTCCACCACAAGGCGGAGGATTTCGGGCATGTTCGGCTCTCGGGGCATTTCCGCGAGGCCTGCACGCCGGACGATCTGCTGACTGAAGCCGAAGAGCTTGTCGGGCCGTTGCCGCCGAAACCGCCCAGCACTAAGCCTGACAAGGCCGGCCAAGACTGGATCACTTCAGCATTTCTCGATGTCATTTGGCCGAAATACCGGCCGGACGTCACGGTCCTCTCCTATGGCGAGCCAGACCTCAGCTCGCACTTCCACGGCACAGGCGCTGAGGCGACTCGGGCCATCATCGCGCATTGCGACCGCCAGTTTGGCCGGGTGCTCGACTGGTGGGAAGCGGAGGGACGTGCTGAAGGCGTACAGATCATCGCGATCTCCGACCACGGACACATCACGGGTCATACCCAGGTTTCGGTCGTCGAGCGCCTGCGCGATGCGGGCTACCGACCCGGTACGGCACCCGCACCGGATGTCGATGTCGTGGTGGTGCCCGGGCAGGTCGGCGCGCTCTATCTCGCTGACCCAAGCGACGAACGGATCGCTCGGATCGTGGCCACGATCACCGGCGAGCCGTGGTGCGGGCCGGTCTTTACCCGCGCTAAGAATGATATCGAGGGCATCGCCCTCGGCAGTCTCGGCAGCCACCTTATTTTCATCGATCATGTCCGCGCGCCGGACGTGTCCTTTTGCTTCCGCGCGAATGACAGTGTCGATCCATTCGGCCTTGTCGGCGGCACGTTCTACGAAAACAACCGCCGTGCAGGCCTCGGCGTTCATGGTGGTCTTCATCCTAGGGAACTGGTCGCCCTCGGTGTTGTTGCCGGTTCGGCTTTCCCCGGGCAGGGGTCCGTTTCCGTGGTCCCATCTGGGATCTGCGATTTCGCACCGACCATTCTGCACCTCTTGGAGATAGCGCAGCCGGAAAGCATGACCGGCCGGATTCTGACCGAAGTTGTGGAGCCAGGACAGAAGGCCGCTCCCGAAAGTCGCAGTGAAGCTTTTGATACGGGGCTTGGCCGTTTCAGGCAGGTTCTTCGGCGTGTCCAGGTCGGAGCCTCGACCTACATCGAGGGCGGAACGGCGGAATGATAGGACCGCATGTTTGCGCAGAGGCAAGCCTTCGACGAAAGAAAAGGCGACCATGAACGTGATGCGCCGATGCTTGATGCGCCTTTCCAACGCGACCTCCACTCGTATGCCATGTTCCAGCTCGGCTTGGACGCATGCGCGCTGAGGCCAATGGGCATGGTCCAGACCAACCCACTCCACCCAGATATCGTCGAAAGCTTCTCTTTGAGGTCGCTGAGATAGATTGAGATGGAAAGGAGATTCTGCTTGCCAGTCCCTTGTTCCTGCAACAATCGATCCAGCTCTGTTTGCTCGGCGATATTGTAGACGCCGGCGATCGCGACCAACCATGTCAGCGGACCAAAAGCCGATCCCGTGCTTCTCCCCGGGGGCCACACCTGGGACACGCTGGATTTTCCATTGGTTTGCCATTTTTCTTTCTCCGTTTCGTACCGACACTACGTTTCGGCGACCTCCTGAAGGCGCTCTACAAGAAGCCTGTTTTCGTCGAACGTCCGCGCAGCAATACGCAGGTACCGAGTTCCCTTGCTGAGCGTTTTAGCCCCGCTGTGGCGAATCAGGACTCGATGGTGCGCAAGGAGCTTTTCCGCGAGCGCGGCTCCATCTGGCCAATCATCTGGAAGGCGGCAGAAGACGAAGTTTGCATCCGGCCGAAGTACATGCATATCAGGGATCTTCGCGAGTTCTGAATAGAGCTGGTCGCGATCCCGACGCACCTGAGTCCAGCTTTCCTCCGCTTCGCGCTGGTAGCTCGGCAGAGCGTGGAGGAAAAACTCTCCTAATGTACTTACATTCCAAGCCGGCAAATTTCTTCGCACGGCAGATATCAGCTTTTGATCGCTTGCGAGCATGTAACCGAGACGTAGCCCGCAAACGCCGAATATCTTCCCCAGGCTTTTGAATATCACCAGGTTTGGATATTCTTGGATTCTGTCCTCGATACTTCCGGAAGCACCCTCTGGGGTGAATTCGACGAACGATTCATCGACGATGATTCGAATATTTCGCGCTAAAAGTATTTTTGTGAGGTGGAGAAGCTCCTGCCGCAAAACTCCCCTAGAGGTTGGATTGTTCGGCGAAATGACAACGACCGCGTCGGCGTTATGCGCTATCGCATGCCAGGCGAACTTCTCGACATCGAGCTCGAAGTCCGGAGCAGGTAAAGGAAACCGCGCCAGCCGTTCGGGCGACACCACCTGCTCGTATGGATTGAAGGTCGGTGTCGGAACGGCTAAGCGCCAGTTTAGCGCTTGGATGCTCGCATGAATCAGTTCCGCAACGCCATTGCCAACAGCGAGGTTCAGCGGATCTTGGGAAATCAAGCTGCCCAACTGCTCAGCAAGATGTGGCTGCGGTGACGGATAGCAACTGATGAGCTCGGGAAGCCGCTCGCCAAGCGCGGTATAGAAACCATGGGGCGGAAAGTATAGATTTACCAGCAGAACATGATCGGTGACACCATAGCGCCAATATCCGCCGGGAAAATCATGAACGAGTGAACGACTAAGGGGCTCGCTAGGCAAAGGTGTAGGTTGCATAATCTAGGCCTTCATCAATTTTGGTTCGGTCCAGATTGACCGACCCGTCCATGCATGAGTGTGGTGGAGTGTGATGACGTTGGTTTTCCCAGCTACGCGATCCAGCACAGGTTTTAAGATCTCGCCCCAGCGTTCGGAGCCGATTTGGCTCGGGACATCGTGGTATGTCCAAGTAGGTGGGTGCCGTCATCGCCTCATAATGCGGCATGGCAATCGAAAGCACTTGCCGAATCCGCCCGGTTTGATGTGCACCATCTCGATTTGGCCAAATAATTTGTAGACGTTGTTTCGAACCCGTCTGTCCAATGGGATGCGGTTCCCATGCAGACCCAGTCACAGATGCGTCCGGGGGTCCGGTTTCCTCCGCTGAACCACCGTCCATTCGAACCGTTCGACGGCCGGTCCGAATGCGGGTCGCTGATCCGACATTCCCTAGCTTGGTGCGTAACCATGCAAACCCCGTTGGGCCAACATGCCGGTGAGCTTCCCGCCTCGACATCTGCAGCTGCCGCCGCAGAAAGAGGGCAGCTAACATAGTGTTCGGCGACAGCGCCTAGATCGCCCCATTTGATCGGACTATTCATTTGCGAGCTGCTTTACCGCGAGGTGAGAGACGGACTGGCTTCGGCTGGCTACCCCGCCGAAAAGCCGCGATAAGCTAGGAATATTGATGCCACGACCGCGAAGACGGTGACCGCTGCATACATTGTGCGATTCATACTTGGCACGGCGATTGGCAGCACGTGCAGAACCGCAAGCAACAAGAAGAGTCCGCATGTAGCAGTGTTCCACAGTGGGACAGGAATCCACGCTGCGATAAGCAGAAGAACTGCCATAAGCGGAACGTCGTAGGAAAGCGGAACGCCGGTGAAATACCCTTTTGCGGACATCCCGAAATTGCTGAAATAACTCAATCGCAAAGCACCAGCGAGTATTAGAGCGAGCCCCGTTACAAACGGTAAGACACCGCCTGTTCCGATTTGCATTAGTACCGCAGCCGGAATGACGGCGCCGTACAGGAGGTCAGCAAATCCATCCAGACTCTTCCCCATATTGGCCGTCTCTACCGACCGGTTTTTCGTTCGCTTCGCGACCACTCCGTCGAAATGGTCTGCTAAGACCGCCCAGAGCGCTGCCGCGATGGCAAGCTCCGGTTTGCCCGATTGCGCAAAATAGAGCGCGGTTCCTGATGCCAGGAGGCCAAGCATCGTGATCTGGTTCGCGCGGTCTGAGAGATAGATGATCATTGGAAGCCCTCCGATCCTATCTCGACACGATTTGATGCCGGAAAAGGGGATCCGCATAAGGTGAAAATATGTTTTCTGCAGTTCTTAGATCGGCCTCGCTGTCTATCTCGTACCATCGCAGCTCATCGCAGCGGGCAGCCGCAAGCCGGAGGCCGCGGCTTTCGATGAGATGAGCAAGAAGCTCCTCCATGTAAGCCTTGATCGCACCGGAACCGATGAGATCATCAAGGGCAGGCACGATTATCGTGCGCAGCGTGGCGTCGGAGAAGCGAATGAGATTCATTGTCTTGAAGAGAGCCGGGCCGCCGGAAACTAGGTCCACAGCTGTTTGTTTAAGCCGAACCTCGGAAATAAATCCGCCTTCGGACAAGATTACTGCAGAACCCTCCATCGACGGAAGGAAAGGCGCTACTGCGGCTGAATTCGCCGCGTCATCTATCGTCAAGCGCCGAAGCGCGTCCTCCTCAAAGAAGACGTCGCCCTCGAGAAGATAGCAGTCTCCCGATAGTAACGCGTCGCGTGCCAGCCAGAGCGAATAGGCGCTGCCCGTGCGGTCGAAGACCGTCGACTCGACATAATTGATATCGAGCCCACCGAAGCGTCGGCCGCAGGAATATTGGATCGCGTCTTTGCGATAGCCGACGACGATCGTCACCTCCCGCACGCCGACTGCCTCGAGGTTCTGCAAGGCGTTGTGAAGGATCGGCGTGCCATTGACTTCGACCAGCGGCTTCGGCCTCAGATCGGTGAGCGGACGCAGGCGCGAGCCAAACCCGGCGGCAAGAATCACCGCCTTTCTCGGAGCAATTGCAGTCATGGGTCTAAGCCCCTCTTTTTTGGTTGCTGCGACGATTCCTTCGGTTCCAGGCGTTAAGGACGCTGACCACACGCTCAAGGCCCGGCTCGAGTTGCTCCGGCGGAATGCCATAGGAGAGCCTGAGCCCCATGGGATCGCCGAAGGCAGTGCCTGACACGCCGGCCACGCCGGCCTGCGCGAGCAGTGCGGCCACGATGTCGTCGGCCGTCCTGGCGCGACCATTGGCGAGCGTCGGCCGCAACAGGCCGGACAGATCGAGATAGAAATAGAACCCGCCCTGTGCTTCAGGTATCGGCACGCGCTGCAGCTCGGAGAGGGCGGTAAGCCCAGCCTGCCGCGCCGCCGTCAATTGACCCTTGAGCCGGGCTTCAAAGGCGCCATCTCCCTCACGCAGGTGGTGCAGCACGGCGTGCTGGGCAACGACATTAGGGTTCGATGTCGTGTGCGACTGAAGCGCCTTGACAGCCGAGATCAGTTCCTTCGGCGCAGCGAGATACCCGATGCGCCAGCCGGTGAGGGCCAGGCTTTTGGAGAAGGCATTGACGATCACCGTCCGGGCCCGGACCTCCGGGGCCAGTGACACGACCGGATGATGCCGATGGCCATCATGGGTGAAGGGGCCGTAACATTCATCGAAGATGATCCAGAGGTCCCGCTCGATCGCCAGCTGGGCGATGCCCGAAAGAGTCTCCGCGTCGTAGACGGCGCCGCTGGGGTTGGCGGGCGTGTTGACGACGATGGCCCGGGTCATCGGCGTGATGACGCGTTGGATGTCGTCGATCCGTGGAACGTAGCCGTTTCCTCGCGTGTCGATATGGACTGGGGTGCCGCCGGCGATCTGGACCTGCGCTGGGAATGTCGTCCAGTAGGGTGCGGGAATGATGACCTGGTCGCCGGGATTGATCAGCGTCATCGCCACGTTGAAAAGAGCCTGCTTAGCGCCGTTCGTCACGGCAAGCTCGTCGGCCCGCCAGAGCTGCCCCGTCTCGACCGATACCTTCCGTGCCAGCGCCTCGCGCAACTCCATCAAGCCGATAGTGTCAGTGTAGCGGTTCAGGCCTTGTCGAATCGCCTCGATCGCTCCGTCCCGGATCGTCGGTGCCAGATCGCTCCAGATCTCGCCGGCCGTAAGATCAACAATCTCCATCCCGGCATCAGCGGCCGCGTTTGCTGCAGCGCGCGCTGCTGCCGTGCCGCTTGAGTCGAACAAGCTCATCCGTCGTGCAAGCATGTGCACCCTCCACAACCAAGTTTGGTTGGTTCTTTCAATGCCTGGGGCTGTGTGATCTGCTTCGGCAGATACCGCCCTTCCGCCTGAGCCAGTTCGTCGTAGCCGATCAGGCTGAACAGCTCGTCGAGGCCGGCAACCTGGTCCTCGATCCCGGCGATGCTTTCTTCCGACCAGATGCGGACGCAGATGTCACGCATGCCAGCGATCGCCGCCCGCATCGAATGGTTGGCCCAGATCACGGCCGAAATGCCGGCTCTACGATAGACCGAAGCCGGTGTTTTGTAGTATTTGGTGGGGACGATGACGACCGGCAGCTTGTTGTTCCATTCCTTTGCGAAGGTCAGGATTTCGTCTGCGACGGCCTCGCGGGAGTGGATGAGAATTGCGTCGGCGCCGGCTTCTGCATAAGCGTCGGCCCGGGACAGCGCCTCATCGAGACCGTGACCGGCGATCAGCGCCTCGATCCGCGCGACGACGACGAAATCCGGTCCCGTCGTGTCTTTCACGGCCTTGAGCCGGCCGCAGAATTCGTCAATGTCAGCAAGCGGATGCCGATCGCCGACGAAGGAGTTTATTTTCGGGAACCCCTTGTCTTCAAGGCAGACGCCGCTAGCGCCGCGTTGCTCAAGCTTCCGCGCGACCAAGCGAGCATTGTTGAAATTTCCGAAGCCGCTGTCACCGTCGACAAGAACAGGGATGTTCGTCGCATCGACTATGCGCTCGACGACGTCGACGACTTGCGTCCAGCTCGCTTCGTTGGCGTCCCGATAGCCAAGCGCCGAGGCGATGGAAAGACCAGAGGCCCAGAGCCCGCGAAAGCCGGCGCGCTTAGCAATCGCTGCCGAAAGCCCATCATGCGCTTCCATCAAAAATGTCAGGTCGTTGGAAAGAATGAGCTCGCGAAGGGTCGTCGATGACGCCGTCACCGGCAAGACTTCCGCCCCGAACGAAATCGCCTTGCTCATTGTATGACCTCCTCCATAAACTCAGGTCCAATGAACTCGGTGAAACGGGACGATTACTCATCGTCGCCCTGACCTCGCTGCAGAAAAGTCCTTTGGCCTACATATGCGCAATGGTCGTGAGATCCGCTGGAAGCGGCTCTGTGCCGGAGCGCACGTTACAGTTCAAGGGCAAGAGCCATGCCAGCTAAAAAGCCGTTGTTATTGCAATAGGTTGGCTTTGCGCGGCTGGTTCCGTTTGTTAGCGACGATACAATTCTGTCGAGATCGCGACAGTGGACAAGCTATATCACGGTGCGAGGTTGGCAGGTCGCCCACTAATCGTGATGTCCTTGGCCACGCTAGGGCGCGTCCTGTTTAATCCGGTTCATATCTTGCAGCCTTGAATTGGTTTTGCGCACTCGACGGGGATGAATTGGCCGAGGACCGAGCCCACGGCGCGTCCCACAGGGCCTTGATGGTCCCGCTCGGCCTTGGCGCGCAGCAGCGCCTTGAGCTTGGAAAAGGCGTTCTCGATCAGATTGTAGTCGCGACTGTAGGGTGGCAGGAACAGGAGAGTCGCCTCGGCTGCCTGTTCGATCGCCTCGCGCACGCCGGCGCCTTGTGCGTCGGCAGATTGCGGACGGCCTCGCCCTTGCCGACATTGAGATCAACACCATGCAGCACGGGCACGCCGCCGAACGCCGCCGCCACCCCGGCAAGCCGGATGGCTGGGCGGCATGAGCGCCACTGGCTTCGGAGAACCGCGCGTGGTCCGCGCCGTTCTGAGCGCTTAGGCTACCGGGTCAGATAGCGTTTTCGGGCCGAGATACGTTTGCGGTAAGGGGCTAGGCCGCCATGCGATATCCGCCTTCTGGCCATAGAGGAACGGCATGGAATGCAGCGGCGTGATGCAGGTCCTCGATCTCGACGATGTCCTGCATGCGTTTAAAGGCGGCCCTGCGCTTTGCGAGATCAGTCTTTGTTTAAAGTCATGGGCGCGGTCGGTCGGAGGCCCGCCGAAATCCCGTCGGCCCGTCGCCAGGCCTCCTCGCGCGTCGCCGCATCGCTGAAGCTTTCTCTGCAATCTGCCAGCCCGGTTGCCACTCCATTGCTGGCGACCGGAACAAGGCAACGCCTTCGAAAAGCATCTGAGTATTTAATTTGTTCGACTTTTCAAGTCTGGCACCGGACTTGCTTCGCCTTCGCATATCCCGGCAACAAGAGATGCCGCCGCCTGTGGAGGAAGTCCTGACGCCAGAAACATTCTACGAGGTCATGCGCCGGCAGGGGATCACTCGCCGAAGTTTCCTGAAATTCTGCAGCCTGACGGCGGCTTCCCTCGGCCTTGGACCAACCTTCGCGCCGAAAATAGCTTACGCGATGGAGTCCAAGCCGCGCATTCCGGTGCTGTGGCTGCACGGGCTGGAATGCACCTGCTGCTCCGAAAGCTTCATCCGCTCGGCGCACCCGCTCGCCAAGGACGTCGTGCTGTCGATGCTTTCACTCGATTATGACGACACGCTCATGGCGGCCGCCGGCCACCAGGCCGAGGCGATCGTCAACGAGGTCGTCGAACAGTACAAGGGCAACTACATCCTCGCGGTCGAAGGCAATCCGCCGCTCAACGAGGACGGCATGTTCTGCATCATCGGCGGCAAGCCCTTCGTCGAACAGCTCAAGCATGCCGCCTCCAACGCCAAGGCGATCATCTCCTGGGGCTCCTGCGCCTCCTGGGGCTGCGTGCAGGCCGCGCGGCCGAACCCGACGCGGGCCACGCCCGTCCATAAGGTCCCCGGCCTGCCGGACAAGCCGATCATCAAGGTGCCCGGTTGCCCGCCGATCGCAGAAGTGATGACGGCCGTCATCACTTATATCCTGACCTTCGAGAAACTCCCCGAACTCGACCGGCAAGGCCGGCCGAAGATGTTCTACAGCCAGCGCATCCACGACAAATGCTATCGGCGCCCGCATTTCGACGCCGGCCAGTTCGTCGAGTCCTTCGATGACGAGGGCGCGCGCAAGGGCTATTGCCTCTACAAGGTCGGCTGCAAGGGACCGACCACCTACAATGCTTGCTCGACGGTGGGTTGGAACGGCGGCCTCTCCTTCCCCATCCAGGCCGGCCATCCCTGCATCGGCTGCTCCGAGGACGGCTTCTGGGACAAGGGCGATTTCTACAGCCGCCTGACCCGCGTCCACGGCTTCGGCATCGAGGCCGACGCCGACAGGATCGGCGCGACGGCCGCGACCGTGGTCGGCGCCGCCGCGGCTGCGCATGCGGCAGCAAGCGTGGTCAAGCGGATGCGCGAAAAGGGAGGGAACAACTGATGGGCATCCAGACGCCGAACGGCTTCAATCTCGACACCTCCGGCCAGCGCGTTGTCGTCGATCCGGTCACGCGGATCGAAGGCCACATGCGCTGCGAGGTCAACATCGACGAGAACAACATCATCCGCAACGCGGTCTCGACCGGCACCATGTGGCGCGGGCTCGAGGTCATCCTCAAGGGCCGCGACCCGCGCGACGCCTGGGCCTTCACCCAGCGCATCTGCGGGGTGTGCACCGGCACGCACGCGCTCACCTCGGTGCGTGCGGTCGAGGACGCGCTGGGCATCATAATCCCGGAGAATGCCAATTCGATCCGCAACATCATGCAGCTCTCGCTGCAGGTGCACGACCATCTGGTCCACTTCTACCACCTGCACGCGCTCGACTGGGTCAACCCGGTCAACGCATTGAGAGCCGACCCGAAGGCGACGTCGGAGCTGCAGCAGGCGGTTTCACCGAGCCACCCGATGTCCTCGCCGGGCTATTTCCGTGACATTCAGAACCGGCTGAAGAAGTTCGTGGAGAGCGGCCAACTCGGGCCATTCAAGAACGGCTACTGGACCAACCCGGCCTATCTGCTGCCGCCGGAAGCTGACCTGATGGCGGTGACGCACTATCTGGAAGCGCTTGACTTCCAGAAGGAGATCATGACCACGCGCACGATCTTCGGCGGCAAGGACATCCATCCCAACTGGCTGGTGGGGGGCGTGCCCTGTGCGATCAACATCTACGGTGAGATGGCGGCCGGCGCGCCGATCAACATGGAGCGGCTGAACTACGTCCGCAGCGTCATCGAGCGCACCATCGCCTTCGTCGACAACGTCTACATCCCCGACATCATCGCGATCGGCAATCTCTACAAGGACTGGCTCTACGGTGGCGGGCTGTCGGGCAAGAGCGTGCTCGCCTATGGCGATATCCCCGACAAGGCCAACGACTATTCTGCCGCTAACCTGATGATGCCGCAGGGTGCCATCATCAACGGCAATCTCAAAGAGGTGCTGCCGGTCGACGTACGCGATCCCGAGCAGATCCAGGAATTCGTGCCGCACTCCTGGTACAAATATCCGGACGAGGCCAAGGGCCTGCACCCCTGGGACGGCATCACCGAGCCGCAGTACGAACTGGGGCCTAATGCCAAGGGCACACGCACCAACATCATCGAGCTGGACGAGTCGGCAAAATATTCCTGGATCAAGGCACCGCGATGGCGCGGCCACGCCATGGAGGTCGGCCCGCTCGCCCGCTATGTCGTCGGCTATGCTCAGGGCCACGAGGAAATCAAGGAACAAGTCGATTCCACGCTGCACGTGCTCGGCGCGCCGCTCAACGCGCTCTTTTCCACGCTCGGCCGCACCGCTGCGCGCGCTCTAGAAGCGCAGTGGGCGGCCCGCAAGCAGGCCTACTTCCTGGACAAGCTGATCGCCAACATCAAGGCCGGCGACTCCTCCACGGCCAACACCGAGAAGTGGGACCCGAAGACCTGGCCGGCCGAGATCAAGGGTGTCGGCTTCACGGAGGCGCCGCGTGGCGCACTAGGTCACTGGGTCCGGATCAAGAACGGCCGCATCGAGAACTACCAGTGCGTCGTGCCGACCACCTGGAACGGCTCTCCCCGCGACAATGCCGGCAATATCGGCGCCTTCGAGGCCTCGTTGATGGACACCAAGGTCGAGCGCGCCGAGGAGCCGGTCGAAATCCTGCGAACCATACACAGCTTCGATCCGTGCCTTGCCTGCTCAACCCACGTGATGGGGCCGGACGGCCGGGAGCTGGCCAATGTCAAAGTGCGGTAGGGAGGGATTTTAGATGAGACGCACTGTCGTGAAACTCGGCGCAGGCCCGGCCTGTGCCCATGTCGGCGCAGGCTATGCGGACGGCGTTGCCGAGGGCCTCGCGCATCCGCTGCTCGGTCTCGACCAGCTGCTCGCCATGCCGTTGCGGGCCTGGACCGCACCGGCCGTCTTCCTCGCGGCCATGAGCGGCGCCGTCGCGCTCGCCTTTGTCGGCGTCGCCCTGCCAGCGATGGAAGGCATGCTCGCGCTGTCGGCGCTGGCGCTCGGGCGGATGATCGTTTTCGGTGCAGGTTTGCCGGGTATCGCCGGCATAGGCCCTGCCGGGCTATTAGCGCTGTTGCGCGGCCATGCGCACGCCAGCGAGGCCGCAGGAGCAACATTTGCCTATGTTGGCGGTTTCACGCTGTCCAACGCAGCACTCCACCAATTCGGCGTCGGCGTCGGCCTCAAGGTCGCGTCATCGCCCTGGCTGCCAACCGGCCTCGGCATGATGGTCGCCCGCTCGGGTGCCGCGCTTGTCTTCCGCGGATAGGAGGCGGCCATGACCGTGAACCACACATCTCACAACGAAGAGGCGGTCTATGTCTACGAGACGCCGCTGCGCCTCTGGCACTGGGTCAACGCCTTCGCGATCCTTGCGCTGGCCGGAACCGGCTACCTCATCGGTTCGCCGCCGCCATCGGTCAGCGGCGAAGCCAGCGCCAGCTTCGTCTTCGGCTGGATACGATACCTGCATTTCGCGGCCGGCTATGTCCTGATTGCTGGCTTCGCCTTCCGCATCTACTGGGCCTTCGCCGGCAACGAGCATGCCCGGCAGATATTCCTGCCGCCTGTCTGGCGCGGCCGCTTCTGGCGGGAAGTCTGGCATGAGATGCTCTGGTATGCCCTGCTGGTCAGGGAGCCGACTAAGTATTCGGGGCACAACCCGCTCGCCACGATCGCCATGCACATCCTGTTCGTCTGGTTCACCATCTTCATGATCGTGACCGGTCTCGCACTCTACGGCGAAGGGACCGGAATGGGCTCCTGGCAGCACACGCTATTCTCGAGCCCGGTGATCCCGCTGTTCGGTCAGAGCCAGGACGTCCACACCTGGCACCATCTCGGCATGTGGGTGATCATCTGCTTCGTCATCATCCACATCTATGTCGCGGTGCGCGAGGACATCATGTCGAGACAGACGATCATTTCCTCGATGTTCTCAGGCTGGCGGACTTTTCGGGGCAACGGTACCCCGCGTGATTCCGACTAGGACTTTCGTGACCTCGCCTGCTGGCGCGGGCGTTTGCCCCGCGCCGGCTTTTTTTCTTCAAGAGGGGTTGCGTTCAAGTCGACCCACATTTCGTCTCGGCTTCGCCTCTGCGTCCGTTCGACGGGGAGAAGAAGTGCCAACCGCAACGCCCGGCACCCTTCTTCTATCCTTTTCAGGGGCAAAGGTGCGGAGCGAGGCAGAGTGGGGTGGGCGAGTGAACGCAAACTTTTCAACGGCCTCGAATTTCGGTTGCCAGTCCGGCCGATGCCGCACCCGTCAATGGAAGGATACTTTCCGTCTGTGCGGCAAAATCGTAATCGCACCTTCCGCGTCGTTCGCTATCTAGAGATCACCCCTTAATTCGCAACCATTTGCCGGACCCCGGCCAATTGGCCCGCCTCTTGCTGCTGGAAAGAAAAAGGTACGGAGGAGGCTTCCCAATGAACGGCGCGCCACGGGTGCTCGTGCTCGGCATCGGAAATCTGCTATGGGCCGATGAGGGCTTCGGCGTCCGCGTGGTGGAGGAGTTCCACCGGCTCTGCGAAACAGCGGACAACGTCCGGGCCATGGATGGCGGCACGCAGGGCATCTACCTCGTCCAACATGTCCGCGAGGCCGACATCCTCGTCGTGTTCGACGCGGTCGACTACGGCCTGGCGCCCGGCACGCTGAAGCTCGTCGAAGGTGGCGAGGTGCCGGCCTTCCTCGGTGTGAAGAAGATTTCGCTCCACCAGACTGGCTTTCAGGAAGTTCTCGCCATGGCCGAGATGATGGGTGACTATCCCGCCCATCTCCTTCTCGTCGGCGTGCAACCGGTCGAGCTGGACGACTACGGCGGCAGTCTCCGGCCCGCGGTGAAGGCTCAGATCGAGCCTGCAATCGTGATCGCCATCGAGTGGCTCGCCCGGCACGGCGCGACGATCGCCAGGCGCACCGAACCGCTGGCCGAAGAAGAGACGCTCGCCTCGCGCGAAATGCGCATCGGCATCTACGAGAGCGGTCGACCCCGGCCGGAAGAGGCCTGTCGTCAAGGCGACGCGCGGCTTCTCGCGAATAGTGCCTTCGCCGGCCCGGCGAATTTCGAGCGCGAGGTCGACGCGCTTTTGCAATCGTCCGGAGGGCATGGCTGATGTGTGTCGGCGTTCCCTTCCAAGTGGTTGAATGTAGCGGCGGCATTGCCCTGTGCACCGGTCGCAGCGGCACGCGGCGCCTCGACATGACGCTGGTGGGCGACCAGCCGGCGGGTACGTGGATACTCGCCTTCCTCGACACCGCGCGCGAGACTGTCACAGCCGAGATGGCGCGCCTGATCGCCGACGCCATCGAAGCGACGGAGCGTGCGCTCGCCGGCGACGCCGACCTCGACCACCTCTTCGCCGACCTGGTCGGCCGCGAGCCGCAACTGCCGGAACATCTGCGGCCGGCGCAAGTCCTTTCACCGCAAGGCACGGAGGACGCCTGAGTCCATGTTTTCACCCGTTCTCACCATGATGATGGAGCGCCACCGCATCCCGGTGGTTGACGAGGCGAACATCGACGCATTCGCCGAGGCCCACGACTTCACCGCGCTGTTTTTCCCCGGTGACTGGCTGCGGCTCGCCGAGAGCAACGATGTGGCGGTGATCCTGCCGGAGCTGGTGCAGGCGTTCCAAGGCGTGTTCAAGCCGGCCGTGGTATCGCGGGAGAGCGAGCGCAAGCTGCAAAGCCGCTATCGCTTCAACGCCTTTCCGGCGCTCGTCTTCCTGAGGAACGGCGAATATCTCGGCGCCATAAAGCGCGTGCTCGACTGGGAAGACTACCTCACCGAGATCGCCGGCATACTGACACGCGAGCCGAGCGCGCCGCCGCCTTTCGAGCTTCCTGAAGCCTGCGCGACGCATGACCGTCGCGACCACGATCATTTTCACTGAGCGAAAGCGGCCGGGGAGGGCGCGCCATGACAGCATCACTATTCGGCGCCATCGGGCCGGGTTCACAGCCGGGCGAAGAGGACGGCGGCGACTTGCAGTACATGGAAATGCCGAAGGGCATGGCGACCTCTGCGGCACCCGTGTTGCCGGAGAAGGAAAATGTCGCCGGGCTCGAAGCTGCTTTGGCGGTGCTCTCCGCGCTGGCCGAAAGCCTCGGCCGGTCCTCGCCGGATTGCGAAAACGCGGTGCATGATCTTTCCGGCCTCGACCGCGCCAATCGTGCGCTGATCGACCAGGCGCTGGGCGAGGGCGAGGTCTCGATCATCTGCGGTGACGACCTGCAGACTCAGGAGTCGGTGCTCGCCGGTATCTGGCGCGTGCGCCAGACCGGACCAGATGGCAGGTTCGTGCGCGATTTCGTCGAGGTCGGCGCCTTTCCCTCGGCCGTGCTGGAGAGGGCCTTCGCCGGCTGCCGCAATACGCTCGCTGCGCCGGCGACCTATCCGATAAGCGCCTTCAACGCGCCGCCGCTGATTTCGGAGCTCAATGACCGCATCCCGCTCGTCGGGCCCGGCGTCGGGCCCCACGTCATAAACCTGTCGCTGCTGCCGCACACTGAAGAGGACTTGATCTTCCTCGACGGCCTGCTTGGCCACGGGCCGGTGGTCGTGCTGTCGCGTGGCTACGGCAACTGCCGCGTGACCACGACGGCGACGCGCGGCGTCTGGTGGGTGCGCTTCTTCAATTCGACCGACGATCTCATCCTCAACACGATCGAGGTCACGGCCTTGCCGGAGGTGGTCCGCGCCGCGCCCGAGGATATTGCCGACAGCCGCCAGCGACTCCTCGAAATCCTGGAGGTCTACCAGTGAACGACTCCTTCTTTGCCGGTTCCTATGGCGGCGACAACGCCAAGATCGACCCGATGTCGCGGCTCGAATGCAGGATTTGCTGGCATGTCTACGACCCGGCCGAGGGCTGCGACTACTGGCAGATCTCGCCCGGCACGCCGTTCGCCGAACTGCCGGCGCACTGGAGCTGCCCTACCTGCGACGGCTCCAAGCAGGGCTTCATGGTCGTGAGCGATTGACATGGATCATTCGCAAGCCGTCGCTGCCCGTCTAGAGTTCGTGTTTCAGCGGATCGAACGGACGGCCATGGCAGGAATTCCGATCCTCAACCCGGCGCTTTGCTTCAGCGCGGTGGGCGTGCAGCAGTGGCAGGGCGAATGGCTCGCGGTTCTCGTCACAGCCTGGTTCATGAACCTCGTGCTTCTCTGGCGACGGCAAGCGCGCCCGCGCGTGCCTACCGGCACGAAGGAGCATGTCTCATTCCCGGCGTTCCGGTTCGAGTTCATCCAGGCCTATGAAGAGGAGCTCGGCTGCTACCGCATGTGCTCGCTCGCCGATGTTCGAATTCGCCGACCAGGAGAGTGCGCAAGAGGCCGGGCGGCAGATGCTTGCGGAACTGTTCAATCTTGAGGCGGAAGAAGACGAAGACGGCGACATGGTCCGTGTCTGGGAAGACCGGCTACCTGAGGAAGACGCAAGCGCGTTGGACGAGGTTGAGACAGCCGGAACACACGCGAGCTCTCAGCCGGTGGGACTGACCCGCCGCTGGCTGTTCGGTTTGGACGACAAGGAGGAGACCGCCGCATGAGCGTTGATGGCCGCGTCTCCATCGATCTCGTCTGCGATGGCGGTCGCGTTGTGGAAGCCATCGTTATGCCGCCGCGCCCGATTGCGCTTGGTCCGGTCGTGCGAGGCCGGCCGGCGAGGGAGGTCGTCTCGGTGATCGGCTCGCTGTTCAGTGTCTGTGGTATTGCGCAGTCGGCGGCGAGCGTCGAGGCAGCCGAAGCGGCCCTGGAGATCGGGACGGACCGGCGCACGAAACAAGCGCGGCGGCTTCTTGTCTTTGCCGAGACGCTGCGCGAGCATCTGCTGCGCGTTGGCTTGGATACTGCCAGTCTCGCGGGCGAGCCTGCGGACGGTAAATCTGCGCACGGTAAAACCCTGCGCCGGGCTATGGCCCTGCCGCAGCGCCTCAAGCAGGCGCTTTTTCCAGGCGGGAATGCGTTCGTTCCTGGCGTATGCGTGGGGATGCCGGGTGCGGAAGCCGCCGAAACGGCCGCCGAAGCGAGCTATCTAACGCAGTCCGTGGTCTACGAGGGCGAAAAGCCGCTTGGCGAGATGGATCGCGATGCCTTCGCGGGGTGGGCTATGGAGCGCAGCACGGTTGCGGCCCGCCTCATCGCGCCGGTCCTGGCAAGGGGCTGGGCCATGATAGGCCACCCCGAAACGACAAATGGGGGAAACGGACATTTTCTGAAGGAAGCGTCGGCCGACACGAGCTGCCTCGCCAGGCAGGCCGGTGCGCCGCTCGTTCGCGCTTTCCTTTCCGAAAACGGTGGAGCCGGGCTGGCCGCACGGCTGGCCGCACGCTTGGTCGAGGCATCGAAGCTGCCGGGGCAGATCGCCGGAGAGCTCGCGGCCCTGCGGGATGTCGCGGACGGGTCCGAAGTGCCTACGTGCGAAGTCTTTCGCGACGAGAACGGGGGCCGCTTTGCTACCGCCTCCGCCGAGGCAGCACGCGGCCGGCTGGAACATCGGATTGTTTTGAACGACGACCGTATCGCCGACTACGCTATCACGGCTCCGACCAGCATTCATTTCGCCGAGAGCGGCATTGCCGCGCGCTCGCTTTCGGCGCTCGCTGCATCCAGGCGTGAAGATCTGGCGGTCCAGGCCGATCTCCTGGTCCGGGCCATCGACCCCTGCGTCGGCTACGATGTGAGGTTCCGCTGATGCACGAGATGGCGATATGCGAGAGCATCCGTGGCATCCTCGAGGAAGAGGCCGCCAGACAGGATTTTCGGAAGGTGGGCCGCGTCTGCCTGGAAATCGGGCGGCTATCCGATGTCGAGGTCGAGGCGCTGAAGTTCGGCTTCGATGTCGTCATGCGTGGCTCTCTGGCGGAAGACGCAAGACTGGAAATCGTCGAGACGGAAGGCAGGGCCTGGTGCATGCCTTGCGGCCAGAGCGTGCCGATCGCGGCCCGCTTCGATCCATGCCCCGACTGCGGAAGCCATCAGTTGCAGGTGACCGGCGGCGGGGAAATGAAGATCAGGGAATTGGAGGTGAGCTGATGTGCACTGTTTGCGGATGTGGCGAGGGCGAGGTCCGGATCGAGGGCAAGGCGCATGGCCGTCACCATCACGGCCACGAAGGCCATGATCACCACCACGATCATGATCATGGCCCCCATCATCATCACGATCATGTGCACGATTGTGGCTCGGGCCCGGCTGGCGACCATGCGCCGGGCATGAGCCAGGCGCGGATGGTCAAGCTGGAAAAGGATATCCTTTCCAAGAACAACGAGTATGCCGATGCGAACAGAAAAATGTTCGCCGAGCGCGGCGTGCTTGCGCTCAACCTCGTCTCCAGCCCCGGCTCTGGCAAAACGACGTTGCTTTGCCGCACGATCGACGCACTGAGGGGCAAGTTGCCGATCGCCGTGATTGAGGGCGACCAGCAGACTTCCAACGATGCCGACCGCATCCGCGCCACCGGTGCGCCCGCGATCCAGGTCAACACCGGCAAGGGCTGCCACCTCGACGCGCATATGGTCGGCCATGCCGCAGATCACCTCGACCTTGCCGAAGGAGGCCTTCTCCTCGTCGAAAACGTGGGAAACCTCGTCTGTCCGGCGGGCTTCGATCTCGGTGAGGCGCACAAGGTGGTGGTGCTCTCAGTCACCGAGGGCGAGGACAAGCCATTGAAATATCCCGACATGTTCGCCGCCGCCGATCTCATGCTCCTCAACAAGACCGACCTGTTGCCGCATCTCGACTTTGACGTGGAGGCCTGCATCGCCAACGCCCGAAAGGTGAATCCGCGGATCAAGGTGCTGAGGGTTTCCGCGCGCACGGGCGAGGGGATGTCGGACTGGACGGCCTGGATCGGGGCGGCCCGCGCCATGGCGCTAACCGGCCATCCGCTGGCGGCCGAGCTCAAGGGCGCAGCCTGATGTGCCTGGCCATTCCCGCCCGCGTCGTTGAACTGCTCGATGACGACATGGCGGTGGTCGCGTTCGACACGGTCAGGAAGCGCATCTCATTGGCCTTGGTGGCAGACGTTTCGCTTGACGATTTCGTGCTCGTCCATGTCGGTTATGCGCTCCACAAGGTGAGCCCCGAGGAGGCCGAACGCACGCTGCGGCTAATGGCCGAAGCGGGCGTGGAGGAGGAGCTGGAGGAGATTTCGGCGTGAAATATGTCGACGAATATCGCGACCAGGAGCTTGCGAAGACCATCGCCGGCGCCATCGCGGCCGAGGCGGATCTGGAAAAGAGCTATCATTTCATGGAGTTCTGCGGTGGGCACACACATGCGATCTTTCGCTACGGTTTGCAGGACCTGATGCCGCAGAACGTGCGTTTCGTGCACGGACCCGGATGCCCCGTTTGCGTGCTTCCCATCTCTCGCCTCGACGATGCGGTGGAACTCGCCGAGCGGCACGGGGTCATCCTTTGCACCTATGGCGACATGATGCGCGTGCCGGGCGCCAAGCAACGTAGCCTGATCCGCGCCAAGGCGGACGGAGCGGATGTCCGCATGGTCTATTCAACGCTCGATGCCTTGAAGATCGCGCGTGAAAATCCCGAGCGGCAAGTCGTCTTCTTCGCTATCGGCTTCGAAACCACGACGCCGCCGACGGCCGTCGCGATCAAGACGGCGCAAGCCGAGGGGTTCAAGAATTTCAGCGTGTTCTGCAACCATGTGCCGACGCCGGCCGCGATCTCTCACATTCTTGAATCGCCGGAAGTGCGGGAGCTGGGCATTGTCAAGATCGACGGGTTCCTGGGACCTTCGCACGTCTCCTCCGTGATCGGCTCGCAGCCATATGAATTCTTTGCTGAGGAATTCCAGAAGCCGGTTGTCATCGCCGGCTTTGAGCCGCTGGACGTCATGCAGTCCGTTCTGATGCTGATCCGGCAGGTCAATGAAGACCGGCACGAGGTCGAGAACGAATATACCCGCGTCGTGACCGAGGAGGGCAACCTCAAGGCGCAGGCACTGGTGAGCGAGGTCTTCGAACTGCGCAAGACCTTTGACTGGCGCGGCCTCGGCACCGTGCCCTACAGCGCCCTGCGCATCCGCGACGCTTATGCCGATTTCGACGCCGAGAAGCGCTTCGAGCTGTCGGTCAAGGCTTCGCGCGAGGTGACGTCCTGCGAATGCCCGTCGATCCTGCGCGGGGTGAAGAAGCCGACCGACTGCAAACTGTTCGGCACCGTGTGCACGCCGCAGAACCCGATTGGCTCATGCATGGTCTCCTCCGAGGGCGCCTGCGCGGCCTACTGGACCTATGGCCGTTTCCGCGAGCAGAAGCCGTTGGAGGCGGCGGAATAATGAGCGCGAACGATCCCAGGCTAGCCGTCACCACCTCGTCGGTCCGCGGCGTGGTGGACATGACGCATGGCGCGGGCGGCCGCGCGATGGCCAAGCTGATTCGGGATATTTTTCAAAGGCACCTGGCCAACGAGTTCCTGGCCCAGGGCAACGACGCGGCCCTGCTCGGCACCGTCTGCGGACGCCTGGTGATGGCAACGGACGCGCATGTCATCTCGCCTCTGTTCTTTCCGGGCGGGGATATCGGCGCGTTGGCGGTCCACGGCACGATCAACGACGTCGCCATGATGGGCGCGCGGCCGCTCTGGCTGTCCGCGTCCTTCATCCTGGAGGAAGGTTTTCCGTTGGCCGAACTGGAAAGAATAGTTGTTTCAATGGCTTTTGCCGCCCGGGAAGCGGGAGTGCCCGTGGTTACGGGCGACACCAAGGTGGTGGAGAAGGGCAAAGGCGACGGCGTTTTCATCTCCACGACCGGTGTTGGCGTGCTGGCGAACGGCACTTACGTCTCCGGAAGCAATGCCCGGCCGGGCGATGCAATCCTTGTCTCCGGCAGCATGGGCGACCACGGAGTCGCTATCCTGTCGAAGCGCGAACACCTTGATTTTGAAACGGAAATCACCTCCGATAGCCAGCCGCTGCACGATCTGGTGGCGGCGATGCTGGCTACCATTCCCGGTATCCTGGTGCTGCGTGACCCCACGCGCGGCGGACTGTCAGCGACGCTGAACGAAATCGCGCAGCAGTCCAACGTCGGAATGGTAATCCGGGAAGCGGCGGTCCCGGTGAAGCCGGAGGTCGCGGCGGCGTGCGAACTGCTCGGCCTCGACCCGCTGAATGTTGCCAACGAAGGCAAGCTGATCGCCATCTGCACGGCGCAAGACGCGGAGACTTTGCTCGCCGCGATACGCACTCATCCCAAGGGCCAGGATGCCGCAATCATTGGCGAAGTCGTCGCGGACCAGCATACGCTGGTGCGGATGAAAACGAGACTTGGCGGTATGCGCGTGGTCGACTGGATCGCCGGGGAACAGCTTCCGAGGATCTGCTGAAGATGCGCATTCTGCTTCTCGTCACCGCCTTCAACGCCTTGAGTCAGAGGATTTTCGTGGAGCTTGGTGAGCACGCACACGAGGTCTCGGTCGAGATGGACGTCAACGACGAGCGGACCATCGAGGCGGTAGATTTGTTTCGGCCGGACCTCGTCATCGCCCCCTTCCTGAAGCGCGCAATCCCGAAAAAAGTCTATGAGAATCAATGCTGTATGATCATTCACCCAGGCATCGTCGGCGACCGCGGCCCCTCCGCGCTGGACTGGGCGATGATGGACGGGGCGACGCAGTGGGGTGTCACGGTGCTGGAAGCGGCGGCCGAAATGGATGCCGGGCCGGTCTGGGCGAGCGCCACCTTCGCGATGCGAAAGGCGACGAAATCGAGCCTCTATCGTAACGAGGTGACCGACGCGGCGGTGACGGCGGTGCTCGAAGCGATCGCGCGGTTCGAGCAGGGCGAAAAGCCAATTGCCCCGGAAGAACTATCTGTTGCGCCCCTGGGCCGGTGGCGGGACGCGATCAAACAGGCGAACCGGCGGATCGATTGGGCTGCCGACACGACCGAAACGGTGCTGAAGAATATCGCAGCAGCGGACGGCGCGCCCGGCGTCCGGGACAATTTTTTCGGCGAAACGGTCTTCCTATTCGACGCGCGAGAGGCACGTGAACCAAGGGGTGACGTGCCTCTCTCGCGGGGTGAACGGGGCAAGATATCGCTCCCGGAGCCGGGAGCGGTCGTTGCCAGAAGCGGGCCGGCGATCGCCCTCGTCACCGTCGACGGCGCGTTGTGGATCGGCCATGTCCGGCACCCCAATTCCTCACACCCGTACAAGCTGCCGGCGACCATGGTCTTCGCGAAGGAAGTTGCAGGCCTGCCGGAGATCCCGCCCAATTCACCGGGCGGGTATCAGGACATCATCTACGAAGAAGACGGTGCGGTCGGCTATCTGCACTTCCCCTTCTATAACGGCGCGATGGGAAAGGACGCCTGTCGAAGACTTTTGGACGTTTATACAAAAGCGACGGAGCGTCCGACCAGGGCGATCGTGCTGTGTGGAGGACCGCAGTTCTGGTCCAACGGGCTCGACCTCAACCGGATCGAGGCGGTCGACAGCCCGGCCGACGAGTCCTGGGTCAACATCAATGCCATCGACGACCTCGCCGAGGCGATCATCCGCACGACAAGCCACATCACCGTAGCAGCGCTTGCCGGAAACGCGGGAGCGGGCGGCGTGTTTCTCGCCCGCGGCACCGACCAGGTCTGGATGCGCTCGAGCGTCATCCTCAACCCGCATTACAAGGACATGGGCAATCTCTACGGCTCGGAGTTCTGGACCTATCTCCTGCCGAGCTGCTGCGGGCCTGAGAATGCCCGCCGGATCGCGGCGGCGCGCCTGCCGATGGGCGCGAAGCAGGCGCTAAGTCTGAATCTGGCCAACCGGGTGTTCGCGGGGGCAAGCGAGCTGTTTATGGCGCAAGTGAGGGCGTCGGCTGCCGCGCTGGCCGGGAGCGCAGAGTTTCCGCGGTTGCTCGCCAAAAAACAAGCGCAGCGCGCAGCCGACGAGGCGGCCAAGCCGCTTTCGGCCTATCGCAAGGAGGAGCTTTCGCGGATGCGCCGCAATTTCTACGGCTTCGATCCGAGCTACCACGTCGCGCGGCATAATTTCGTGCACAAGGTGCCGAAGTCGCGCACCCCAGTGACGATCGCCCGCCACCGCGATGTCGCCTGGCAGGCCGGCCGGGAGGGGAGGAGGAAGGCATCGTGAGCGACCTGCTGGGCATATTGATCGTCGACGACGAAATCCGCTCGCTGGAGGCGCTGCGGCGCATCCTGAGCGAGGATTTCGACGTCCCGTGCATGGTATGCACGGTGCACTGATGGGCGCGCTTCGCGGCGAGCCAGCAGTGGAGGGATGCCTGGTCCGGGTGACGGGGCTGGTGCAAGGCGTCGGCTTCCGGCCGACAGTGTGGCGCATCGCAACAGCTATGGGGCTATCGGGCCATGTCCGCAACGATGCTGCAGGCGTGGAGATCGCGCTGTGGTGCAGCGATGCCGAGTTCGAGACCTTCGCGGACAGGCTAAAGGCGCAATGCCCGCCGCTGGCGCGGATCGACGGGATCGAGGCGGCGATGCTTGAAGGGCCGCGGCCGGCGGGCGGCTTCGCTATTGCGGCGAGTGCGGGCGGGCAGGTGAAGACCGGCATCGTTGCCGACGCCGCCTGCTGCCCGCAATGTCTTGCGGAAGTGCTCGACCCCAAGGACCGGCGCTATTTCTACCCTTTCGCCAATTGCACGCATTGCGGGCCGCGGCTGTCGATCGTCAACGCTATCCCCTATGACCGCCGCTCGACCGCTATGGCACGATTTTCGATATGCGAGGAATGCCGGGCCGAGTACGAAAATCCGGCCGACCGCCGCTTTCACGCCCAGCCGATCGCCTGCCCGGCCTGCGGCCCGCGCGTCTGGTTGGAAGATCCGGACCGCGTCGTGGTCGGCGGCGGCCCGCAGGCAGTGATCCGGGAAGCGGCGGCGCTGATCGAAGAAGGGCGGATCGTCGCGATCAAGGGCATCGGCGGGTTCCACCTCGCCTGCGATGCGACGGACGAAGCGGCTGTGGCGCAGCTGCGCGCCCGCAAGAAACGCGACGGCAAGCCGCTCGCGCTGATGGCGCGCGACTTGGAGCAGCTTGCCGAATTCGCGGAGCTGTCGGGCGAGGAGCGCGCGGCGCTTGCCGCCCGAGCGGCGCCGATCGTGCTGGTGAAGCGCCGTGACAGCTGCGGCGTTGCGGCGGGCGTGGCGCCGGAGCACGAGCGGCTCGGTTTCATGCTGCCCTACACGCCGCTGCATCATCTCTTGCTGCGGGCGCTGGACGGTCCGGTGGTGATGACCTCCGGCAATCGCTCGGGCGAGCCGCAATGCACGGACAACGACGAGGCGCGGCAGGAGCTTGCCGGGATCGCCGACTTCTGGCTGATGCACGACCGCGAGATTGTCAACCGGCTCGACGACAGCGTGGTGCGCCGCGACGGCCACGGCATTTCGGTGTTGCGGCGCGCGCGTGGTTTCGCGCCGGAGCCGCTGGCGCTGCCGGCGGGCTTCCATGGCCCGGTCAGGGCGCTGGCTGCGGGCGGCGACCTAAAGGCCGCGTTCTGCCTGGCGGGCGACGGCAAGGCGCTGCTGTCGCAGCATCTTGGCGACCTCGACGAGCTGAAGAACCAGGACGCGTGGGGGCAGGCGTTGGGACTGTATCGAAGCCTGTTCGACACGAAGCCGGACCTCATTGTGGCCGACCGGCATCCGGGCTACCGTTCGACCCGGCTTGCCATGGAGCTTGCCCGTGAGACCGCGGCGAGGTTTGTGCAGGTCCAGCACCATCACGCGCATCTCGCCTCGTGCCTTGCCCAGCACGGCCGCGCAATCGACGCACCGCCGGTGCTCGGCATTATCCTCGACGGTCTCGGATACGGCGATGACGGCACGATCTGGGGCGGCGAGTTCCTGCTCGGCGGCTATCGAGGGTTCCGGAGGCTGGCATACTTCGAGCCGGTCGCCATGCCCGGCGGCGACAAGGCCAGCGTCGAGCCGTGGCGCAATGCCTATGCGCATCTGCGGGCGGCTTTCGGTCCGGATTTCCTGGCCAAGCTTCCTGCCGATCGGCCCTTCGTCCGCGCCTTGGCCGAAAAGCCGCTTGGCGTGCTGGACCGGATGATCGAGAGGGGCGTCAATGCTCCGCTTGCTTCCTCGGCGGGGCGCCTTTTCGATGCCTGCGCGGCAGTCCTCGGCATCTGTTTCGAGTACCAGAGCTACGAGGGGCAAGCCGGCATGGAGATGGAGGCGCTCGCCAGCCCGTTCATGGATGCGGCCGAGGCTTGGCCAGAAACCTCGCCGAAGGGGCCGGCTATCTCTTGGAAAGGTCTTTGGGAAGGGCTTCTTCGCGATCAGGCTTCGGGCGTCAAAACCGGGCTGATTGCCGCGCGCTTCCACAGGACGCTGATAGAGATCATCTCGCGGAAGGCCATCGGACTCACTAAGGAAAACGGCGTCGGCACGGTCGCACTGTCCGGCGGCGCTTTCCAGAATCGACTGCTGCTCAAAGGCGTACTCGCCGAGCTCACAGTTGCAGGATTGGAGGGGCTGGCGCACGCAAGCGTTCCCGCAAACGACGGCGGTCTGGCGCTCGGCCAGGCAACGATCGGCCTAGCCCTTTCGCATTGAGACCAATCGTTGAAGAAAAAATATCAGCATCGTCTATATGAGGCGGTGCGCATTGTGACGAGCGGCGGCCAGCTTGGCGCATTTCGTCCGGGCTATGAGTGGCTCATCTGCACGTATCGCCGGATAAAAGGACTAGCCGGGAATGATGCTCCGAAAAGGAATCGTCGAGGACAGGTACCTCTAAGCCGCGCAGCCAAGTAGCGTTTCTCCAATGGCTCTTTTTAGGCCGCCGACAATGCGCGTTCCACGGCTTCGGGTTCTTTCTCAATGACAGTGAGAAGGATGCGAGACGGCGCGTCGATATTCGAGCGGCCCTGTTCCCAATCACGAACACGACCGAAGGAAAAACCGTAGCGGGCTGCGAATTCCGTCTGCGACAATCCCAATTTCCGGCGGATGGGACGCACATCGACCGTTGCAGGGATATGAATGCCATATTCTTCAGTTTGGGCGTCGCCCCTGGCATATGCCAAGAGCTTCCCGAGCGCCCTGCAAAATCCTCGATCCTGCCTTGCTCATTTTCGACTCCTGATCTTCTTCACCTGCGCTCTGGCGCTTCAAGAACTGCGCTGATGATCGGGCCGTCACCAAGCCCAACCGCGCTCGCTCGGGCTGCGCAACCCTGACCAGCTTCGCCCGGCGAGCGCTCACCGTCCCGGATCAATGAAGGGGGCCCCTTTGCGCGCCGATCCAGGGTCCCCATTCCGGGCCGATTGACAGTCGGTCAAGGAGACTAGCAGGAACGGTCTCCGGTCGCCTGGTGAGATGGCGTTTCGCCTCCGTTGGCGACAGATGCCGATCTTTTCCAGGACCGCCATGGCCAAGCTGCGGTGCAGCGATCCCATGGCGGTGATGTGTGACTGCGTGCCCCAGCGCCAGAGGCTGTTGCGGCATGTATTTTCAATGCTCCGTTACGCGCATGAACCACCCCCGACAAAGAATGCCTCCCGGCGACCTTTGGACTTCTATTCGCTGAAATTCAGAATCATGGTTCAGCATAGTGGATTTCGATGAGCGACATGATTTCAAAATCAATGAAAGGCGTCCGCAAATTACTATGGGAAATCTTATACTTCTCACACGAGGGCGGCCATCGTTCTGCTGCGATCTAACGACAGGCATTACACAGGCATCTTTCGGTTTGGAATGGCGAGCGGCGTCTCTTTGATATCCATCAATTTGGTGTTCTATAGGTACCCATAATCAGGTTCATTTAAAGGGGGCTTGGCAGGCGCTTTAACTATTGGCTATAATGTGTACCATGAGTGCACCGCGCGAAGATAAGCTAAAGAACGTTCTGAAGGCCGTCCCGGCTGGCTTTATCGTGGATGCGCACTGGCTGGAGGCCCAAGGCGTCAGCCGTTTCCTGACGCGCAAATATATAGAAAGCGGCTGGCTGCAGCGCCTCGCGCGCGGTGTTTTCCGCCGCCCGGCACCGCAGCCGGTTCCGCTCGACTGGCCGACCTGTCTGCTCTCTCTCCAGCACATCATGAACTACAAGGTGCACGCTGGCGGCACCACGGCCCTCGGCCTACAGGGCTACCGCCATTATCTTCCGCTCGGCAGCCCCGCCCCGGTCTGGCTCTACGGCAACGACATACCCACCTGGCTGCAGCGCCTTCAACTGGACGCGCCGCTCACAACACGCAATCTCTCACTGTTCAGCGAATCGGCCCTCGGCCTTGCCGACAACAAATCCGCCAGCACTGCAACGCTGCCCTGGGGCTGGGCGCTCCGCCTGTCCTCGCCCGAACGCGCGATCCTGGAAGCGCTCGAAGAACTACCTGCCAACGAAAGCTTCCACAATCTCGATATGGTGTTTGAGGGACTCACCACGCTGAGTCCCCGCCGCCTCGCCGCCTTGCTGCAGAGCTGCAGCAGCATCAAGGTGAAACGCCTGTTCTTCGTGTTCGCCGACCGCCACAAACATGCCTGGCGCGAGCGTCTCAATGCTGACGATTTCAATTTGGGAACAGGGGACCGCGCCCTTGTGAAAGGGGGAAGGATACATCCCCGCTATCGCATCATGGTCCCACCGGAGTTTGCCGAAACGCCAAAAGGAGCTGCCGATGGCCCGTGACGCCTATGCCGCGCAAGTTGCTCTGCTGGTGCGCCTGCTTCCCTTCATCGCAGATGAGGAAGTCTTTGCGCTGAAGGGCGGGACCGCTATCAATCTCTTCTACCGCGACATGCCGCGCCTCTCGGTCGATATCGATCTGACATACCTGCCGGTGCGGGATCGCGCGGAAAGTCTGGCGGACATTGACGAAACCCTCGACCGGATTGTCGCCGCCGCCAGCCGCGGCATCCCGCGACTCGATGCCCGCCGGATAGAGGGCGGCGGCGGCGGCGCCACGCGTATCAAGGCACGGCTCGACGGCGCCGAAGTCAAGATCGAGACCTCGCCTGTCACGCGCGGGGTTGTGCATGATCCAGAACGCCGCGAAGTGTCAGCGGCCGTAGAAGATGAATTCGGATATGCATCCATCCAGGTCGTATCGTTTGAGGACCTGTTCGGCGGCAAGCTTCATGCTGCCGTCGATCGCCAGCATCCGCGCGATCTGTTTGACGTAAAACTACTTTACGAGAACGAGGGCTTCACCGACGCGCTGTTCCGGACGTTTCTGGTCTATGTAGCCAGCTCCCCACGACCAGCGCACGAGCTGCTTTCACCGGGCCTGAGCAAACTGGATGAACCGTTTGCTCGTGAGTTCGTCGGCATGACGACGGTACCGGTCACTCTCGAAGAGCTCGCTGAGACAAGACACCGGCTGTTCGCAGACTTACGGAAGCGGATGGATGCCGATACGCGCAGGTTTCTGACCAGCCTGCATGAGGGGGAGCCGGATTTCGAGGCGATCGGTCTACCGCAGGCAGCATCCCTCCCGGCGGTACGCTGGAAGCTGCTGAACCTGAACAAACTCAGCGTTGAGAATCCTGAGAAGCATAAGGCTCACAGGGGAGAGCTCGAAAAGCTATTCAGCTGAAGGAGAAACGAACAAATGAAAATGAAGGCTTCCTGGCGCTTCGACACACCCGGTCCTATGCCGCCGGAAGCGGTGCGTGAGTTCGACACTCTCATCGGCAAAGTCGTGGCCTAAGGAAACCGCTGGCGTATGCTCGAACATTTCAAGGGATATTTCGGGGCATCGGGCAGCAGCTCTTCTGAGAGCTGGGCAGAATCCGACCTGAACACTTTCATGTGGCAGACAGCAGAGAATGCGCCGCTATTCATCGAAGCCTCTTACGAGGGGTGTGAGGCGCTGCGCAGCGACGACATTGCGGTCCCTGATGTCGGCCGCATGAACCGCATTCTAAGTGAGCACGGCATCGGATACGAGATCAGACCGCCAGAACTGATCGCCGTCGGCCTTCATCAACCAATCGCTGTACCCGAGCGCTATCAGTCGCTCGATGAACAGGCGCAGGACATTGTGCAACAATCTCTCCGGCCATCCGAGAGGCTGCTCGCCGAAGGGCATTCCCGGCAGGCCGTCCAGGAAATTCTGTGGCTGATGGAATCGGTTGTAACGGCTTTCAAAAGCCTTAGCACCGGCAGTACCACGATCGAAGAAAAGTACTTCAACAAGATCGCGCAGGAACTCCGGACCAAGAAGAAGGGACAAACGATCGAGCAGGTTCTTGCCTGGCTCACTACACTACACGGCTATCTTTCGTCACCGACAGGCGGCGGGGTCAGGCATGGCGTTGACCTTAAGAGCGGCATCACGATCAATGTCGATGAAGGGCGCCTCTATTGTAACCTGATCCGCAGCTACGTGACATTCCTGATGGCTGAGCATTATCGGATGAGCCGGCGCGTCCAAGAATAACCGCGAAGTCTTGTCGCGAAGGGTCGTCAAATCGCCTCTGCTCCAACAGGCCCCCAGCTCTCCGACTCAGTGTCTCAAGGATCGCCAACCGACACTTTCTGTCGCCTTTGTCGGGTCCGCTACACGGTTTGTTCCGACAATCGCTTGTTTGGCCTCAAGCTAAATCGCTGAAAAGCAACCACGAAATTTTTCTACGACCCGATTGGCCAAGTTGGCACGAGTCTTGAAACCCTTTGGTACGAGGCGGCGAGAGCTGCCGACCGGCATTCATGTCGCGGGCAGCCGCGATGACGGAACGAAGGAAGGAAAGCTACATGTCAGGTCTGCGTCAGATCGCCTTTTACGGCAAGGGCGGCATCGGCAAGTCCACCACCTCCCAGAATACCCTCGCCGCCCTTGTCGACCTCGGGCAGAGGATCCTCATCGTCGGCTGCGATCCCAAAGCCGACTCCACCCGCCTGATCCTGAACTCGAAAGCGCAGGATACCGTCCTGCACCTCGCGGCACAGGAAGGTTCGGTCGAAGACCTCGAACTCCAGGACGTGCTCAAGGTCGGCTATAAAGGCATCAAGTGCGTGGAATCCGGCGGCCCCGAGCCGGGTGTCGGCTGCGCCGGCCGCGGCGTCATCACTTCGATCAACTTCCTCGAGGAGAACGGCGCTTATGACGATGTCGATTATGTCTCCTACGACGTGCTCGGGGACGTGGTGTGTGGCGGCTTCGCGATGCCGATCCGCGAGGGCAAGGCCCAGGAAATCTACATTGTCATGTCCGGGGAGATGATGGCGCTCTATGCCGCCAACAACATCGCCAAGGGCATCCTGAAATATGCTCATTCGGGTGGCGTGCGGCTCGGCGGCCTGATCTGCAACGAGCGCCAAACCGACCGCGAGCTCGACCTCGCCGAAGCATTGGCTGCCAAGCTCAATTCCAAACTCATCCACTTCGTGCCGCGCGACAACATCGTCCAGCACGCCGAACTGAGGAAGATGTCAGTGATCCAGTATGCGCCGGACTCCAAGCAGGCGGGGGAATACCGGGCGCTGGCCGAGAAGATCCATGCCAATTCGGGCCAGGGCACCATCCCGACCCCGATCACCATGGAGGAGCTCGAGGACATGCTGCTCGACTTCGGCATCATGAAGACCGACGAGCAGATGCTTGCCGAGCTTCAGGCCAAGGAAGCGGCGAAGGCGGCCGCACAGTAACGACCGCTGCCGACATGAGGCGCGGCCTTGACCTGGCGCGCCTTTCAAAGAACGGCGCCTCGTCGGTGAGGCGTCATCCCGAACCTTGAAAGGGGTCCCATGAGCCTGGAATACGAGAATGACGGTGCTCTCCATGCGAAGCTTATCGAGGAGGTGCTGTCGCAATATCCCGACAAGGCGGCGAAGCGCCGCAAAAAGCACCTCAGCGTCGCAAAGAGCGGGAACGAGGCTGGCGAGGAAGGCGAGGTCCTTTCCGAATGCGACGTCAAATCGAACATCAAGTCCATTCCGGGCGTGATGACGATTCGCGGCTGCGCCTATGCCGGCTCAAAAGGCGTGGTGTGGGGTCCAGTCAAGGATATGGTCCATATCTCGCACGGCCCGGTTGGCTGCGGGCAATATTCCTGGTCGCAGCGCCGAAACTACTACGTCGGTACGACGGGCATCGACACGTTCGGGACAATGCAGTTCACCTCCGATTTCCAGGAGAAGGACATTGTTTTCGGCGGCGACAAGAAGCTGGAACAGATCATCGACGAGATTGAGGAACTGTTTCCGCTGAACAATGGCATCACCGTGCAATCCGAATGCCCGATCGGCCTGATTGGCGACGACACCGAAGCAGTTTCCCGTAACAAGGCCAAGGAGCACGAAAAAACGATCGTGCCGGTGCGCTGCGAGGGTTTCCGTGGCGTCTCGCAATCACTCGGCCATCACATCGCCAATGACTCGATCCGCGACTGGGTCTTCGAGAAGAAGGACGTGGAGTTCGAGGCCGGCCCGTACGACGTCAACGTGATCGGCGACTACAATATCGGCGGCGACGCCTGGGCCTCGCGCATCCTGCTCGAGGAGATAGGGCTGCGCGTGGTCGGCAACTGGTCGGGCGACGCGACACTCGCCGAGATAGAGCGCGCGCCGAAGGCCAAGCTCAATCTCATCCATTGCTACAGGTCGATGAACTACATCTGCCGGCACATGGAGGAAAAGTATGGCGTCGCCTGGATGGAGTACAATTTCTTCGGCCCCTCCCAGATCGAAGCCTCTCTGCGCAAGATAGCCAAGCATTTTGGGCCCGAAATCGAGGAGAAGACTGAGAAGGTCATCGCAAAGTACAGACCGCTCGTTGATGCAGTCATTACCAAGTATCGGCCGCGCCTCGAAGGCAATACCGTGATGCTCTATGTCGGCGGCCTGCGCCCCCGTCACGTCATCACCGCCTACGAGGATCTCGGCATGGTGATCGTCGGCACCGGTTATGAGTTTGCCCACAATGACGACTATCAGCGCACCGGCCATTACGTGAAGAATGGCACGCTGATCTATGATGACGTGACCGGTTACGAGTTGGAGAAGTTCATCGAGGGGGTTCGCCCTAATCTCGTCGGCTCGGGCATCAAGGAAAAATACCCGGTGCAGAAGATGGGCATACCGTTCCGTCAGATGCACTCCTGGGATTATTCAGGACCGTATCACGGCTATGACGGCTTTGCCATTTTCGCCCGCGACGTGGACCTTGCCATCAACAATCCGGTCTGGGGCCTATACCAGGCCCCCTGGAAAACAAGCCCGAGCCGTGGGCGAGCGATGGCTGCCGAGTAAACACCTGACTTTAGCCTAGTCTCCCCAGGGAGACGACGAACGCCCGTGGCCGCGTGATCCGCGGGAGACCTGAAACGTCTCGACGTCCCTCAGCTGCCGTATGGCGCCCAGATGAAAGAGGTAACCACCCATGCCGCAGTCGGCTGACAAAGTTCTCGACCACGCCCCCCTGTTCCGTGAGCCGGAATACAGGCAGATGCTTGCCGAGAAGAAGCTGAATTTCGAATGTCCGCACCCGGATCAGGTCGTTACCGACCAACGCGAATTCACCAAAACGTGGCAATACCGCGAAAAGAACCTCGCCCGCGAAGCGCTCGTCGTGAACCCTGCCAAGGCCTGCCAGCCTCTCGGCGCGGTCTTTGCTGCCGCGGGCTTCGAGCGAACCATGTCCTTCGTCCACGGCAGCCAGGGCTGCGTGGCCTATTACCGCTCGCACCTATCGCGCCATTTCAAGGAGCCTGCTTCGGCGGTTTCCTCCTCGATGACCGAGGATGCGGCAGTATTTGGCGGCCTGAAGAACATGGTCGATGGGCTCGCCAACACGTACCAACTCTACGACCCGAAGATGATTGCTGTCTCGACCACCTGTATGGCGGAGGTCATTGGCGACGACCTGCACAGCTTCATCGAGAACGCCAAGGACGAAAATTCGGTCCCGCGCGACTTCGACGTGCCCTTTGCCCACACGCCGGCCTTCGTCGGCAGCCATGTCGACGGCTATGACGGCATGGTCAAAGGAATTTTGGAGCACTTCTGGAAAGGCCAGGAGCGCACGGAAGCCGGGGGAACCATCAACATCATTCCGGGTTTCGACGGCTTCTGCGTTGGCAACAACCGGGAACTCAAACGCCTGCTCGATCTGATGAGCGTGTCCTACACCTTCATCCAGGATGCCTCTGACCAGTTCGACACGCCGTCGGACGGCGAATACCGCATGTATGACGGCGGCACGAAGATCGAAGACGTGAAGAAGGCACTCAATGCCGAGGCGACACTTTCGCTCCAGCATTACAACACCCGAAAAACGCTGGAATATTGCGACCAAGTCGGGCAGGCGACGGCCTCGTTCCATTACCCGCTCGGCGTCCAGGCGACCGACGAATTCCTGATGAAGGTCTCGGCGATCTCCGGCAAGGAAATCCCCGAGACAATCCGCCTGGAGCGCGGCCGACTGATTGACGCCATGGCGGACAGCCAGTCCTGGCTGCATGGCAAGAAATACGCGATCTATGGGGATCCGGACTTCGTCTACGCCATGGCCCGCTTCGTCATGGAGACCGGCGGCGAGCCGACCCATTGCCTCGCCACCAACGGCAGCTCGGCATGGGAAACTCAGATGAAGGAACTGCTTGCATCCTCGCCCTTCGGAAAGGATGCTCAGGTCTGGGCGGGCAAGGACCTGTGGGCGATGCGCTCGCTGCTCTTCACCGAGCCGGTGGACCTGCTGATCGGCAATTCCTATGGCAAGTATCTGGAGCGCGACACCGGCACGCCGCTGATCCGGCTGATGTTTCCGATCTTCGACCGGCACCATCACCATCGCTTTGCGCTCATGGGCTACCAAGGCGGGCTGCGCGTGCTGACGACGATCCTCGACAAGATCTTCGACAAGCTCGATCGCGAGACAAGCCAGACGGGCGTGACGGACTATTCTTATGACCTCACCCGCTAAAAGACACAGCCGGCTTTTAGCCCAGGCTGTTCATTGCCCGAATGGACTTTGGAGACTGACGCAATGACCTCGCTCAGTGCCAAGATCCAGGACGTTTTCGACGAGCCTGCCTGCGACAAGAACCGCGGCAAGGATGCCAAGGCGCGCAAAGAGGGCTGTTCGAAGCCGCTGACGCCGGGGGCGGCGGCCGGCGGCTGCGCCTTTGACGGCGCCAAGATCGTGCTGCAGCCGATCACCGACGTCGCGCACCTGGTCCATGCGCCGCTCGCCTGCGAGGGCAATTCCTGGGACAACCGCGGCGCGGCTTCGTCCGGGGCAACGCTGTGGCGCACAAGCTTCACCACCGATCTCACCGAACTCGACGTGGTGATGGGGCAGGGCGAGCGGAAGCTTTTCAAGGCGATCCGCGAGATCAAGGAAGCATATGCGCCGCCAGCGATCTTCGTCTATTCGACCTGCGTGACGGCGCTGATCGGCGACGACATCGAGGCAGTCTGCAAGCGCGCGGCCGAAAAATTCGGCTTGGCCGTGGTGCCGGTCAATTCGCCTGGCTTGGCCGGCTCCAAGAACCTCGGCAACAAGCTCGCCGCCGAGGCGTTGCTCGACCATGTCATCGGCACGGTGGAACCCGACGACGCCGGGCCGTACGACATCAACATCCTTGGCGAATTCAACCTCTCCGGCGAGTTCTGGCTGGTGAAGCCGCTCCTTGACCGGCTCGGGATCCGGGTGCGCGCCTGCATCCCGGGCGACGCGCGCTACCTCGACGTTGCTTCCGCGCACCGCTCCCGGGCGGCTATGATCGTGTGCTCGACCGCGCTTATCAATCTGGCCCGCAAGATGGAGGAGCGCTGGGACATCCCGTTCTTCGAGGGCTCCTTCTACGGCATCACCGACACCTCGGAAGCCCTCCGCAGAATTGCTCAGCTGCTGGTGAGGAAGGGCGCCGATCCGGACATCCTCGGCCGCACAGAGACGCTGATCGCACAGGAGGAGGCGATTGCGTGGAAGAAGCTCGAGTCCTACCGGCGGCGGCTTCAAGGCAAGCGCGTGCTGCTCAACACAGGCGGTGTCAAGTCATGGTCGGTCGTCCATGCGCTGATGGAGATCGGCATGCAGATCGTCGGTACCTCGGTGAAGAAATCCACAGTCGAAGACAAGGAGCGCGTCAAACAGCTCCTCAAGGACGACAACCACATGTTCGAGCAGATGGCACCGCGCGAGCTTTACGCCATGCTCTCAGAACACAAGGCCGACATCATGCTGTCGGGCGGGCGCACGCAATTCATCGCGCTGAAGGCCAAGACACCCTGGCTCGACATCAACCAGGAACGCCAACACCCTTATGCCGGCTATGACGGCATGGTGGAACTCGTGCGCCAAATCGACCTCGCCATTCATAACCCGATCTGGCGCCAGGTGCGGGAGCCGGCACCGTGGGATTGCCAGCCTGATCTGAAGGACGAACTGCCGAGCACACCGAGCAAGACGGCAACCGTGCACGCTTTGAAGAAATTCGCCGGCATGACGGCCGACGACTTCGGCGAGTGTTGAGGAAAGCCGATGGCGCGCATCCTTCCCCAGACCAAATCATCGGCGGTCAATCCGCTGAAATCCTCGCAACCGCTGGGCGCTGCCTTCGCCTTTCTTGGGGTCGACGGTGCGATGCCGCTGTTCCACGGCAGCCAAGGCTGCACCAGCTTCGCGCTCGTGCTCTTCGTGCGGCATTTCAAGGAAGCGATCCCCCTGCAGACAACGGCGATGGACGAGGTTGCGACGATCCTCGGCGGGGCCGACAATCTGGAAGAGGCGATCCTCAACCTCAAGACCCGCACAAAGCCAAAGCTGATCGGGGTCTGCACGACGGCGCTGGTGGAAACCCGCGGCGAAGATTGCGCAGGAGACATCGCCGACATCAGGCTGAAGCGCGCGGAAGAAATCGCGGGTACGGAGGTCGTGCTGGCCAACACGCCGGATTTCGACGGCGCGATCGAAGACGGTTGGGCCAAAGCTGTCACCGCGATGATCGAAGGCATTACACGGCCCGGCGAACAGGCGCGGCAGCCGAAGAAGATCGCAATCCTGCCCGGCTGGAACCTCACTGTGGCTGACATCGAGCATTTGCGTGAGATGGTTGAAAGCTTTGGGCTCAAGCCGGTGATTTTGCCGGACGTCTCCGGCTCGCTCGACGGTACGGTGCCCGATCGCTGGGTCACGACCACCTATGGCGGCACCAGCGTCGAGGATATCCGCGAGCTTGGCACGGCCGAACAATGCATCGTCATCGGCGAGCATATGCGCTGCCCGGCCGAGGTGCTGCACAAGGTGACCGGCGTGCCTTACGTCCTGTTCCGGTCGCTGACCGGATTGAAGAGCGCCGATCGGTTCGTCTCGCTGCTGTCCGCGATTTCGGGTGCGTCGGTGCCGGCCGGGGTGCGCCGTCGCAGGGCGCAATTGCAGGATGCGTTGCTCGACGGACATTTTCATTTCGGAGGCAAGAAAATTGCGATTGCTGCTGAACCAGACCAACTCTACCAACTCGCGACGTTCTTCGTCGGCATGGGCTCCGAAATCGCGGCGGCCGTCGCCACGACCGATATGTCGAAAATTCTGGAAAAAGTACCGGCGGAGTCGGTTCAGATCGGTGATCTCGGCGATCTGGAGACTCTTGCGGCGAGCGCCGATCTTCTCGTCACTCATTCCCACGGCCGCCAAGCGGCGCAGCGCCTTGGCATTCCGCTCATGCGCGTCGGCTTCCCGATCTTCGACCGGCTTGGCAGCCAGCACAAGCTCACAATCCTCTATCAGGGCACCCGCGACCTGGTCTTCGAGGTTGCCAACATTTTCCAGGCTTACCGGCAGGCACCGACACCTGAAGAACTTGATCCCCTCCGCAAGCGAGAAACGCCAGATGGGCCCCGTTCGTCGCCTCTCACTCGTCACTGACGAGGTTCACGCACCGATGCCAGAACGACGAGCAGGCGCATTGCGCGTAGCCATCGCCACGCAAGATATGAAGGACCTCAACGCCCATTTCGGGTCGGCCAAGCGCTTTGCTGTCTACGACGTGACGCGCGAGGAGTGGCATCTCGTGGAAGCCGTGGCCTTCGATGACGTTTCCGATGAGAGCGGGAAGCATCGGACCGAGGGCGATGACCGCATCACGCCGAAGGTGGAGGCGCTGAAGGGCTGCCATCTGCTGTTTTGTCTGGCGATCGGCGGACCTTCGGCGGCCAAGGTTGTTTCGGCGAAAATCCATCCGATCAAGGTGCCGCAGCCCCAAAGCATCCAAGAGGTGCTGTTGCGCACGCAGATGATGCTCAGGACGTGTCCTCCCCCTTGGCTGCGCAAGGTGCTGGCGGAGGCAGGCGTCGCCGAGAAGAAACCGTCCTTCGAGGACGAGGACTGAAATTGAGGAGAAGGCGAAATGTCAGATGCCGCGGCTAGCACTGTTGTCGCCGAGGACGAGGCGGCCCTTGCCACCCCGTTCGTCAAATGCCTCGTGCGGCTGATCCGTGCTCAGGATTCCTACGGGTCATGGGAAGGCAAAGCTGCCGCCGAGCTGCTGGCCGACTTCATCATCACCAAAGAACAGCGCCGTGCAATCCCGATCATCGGCGATCCCGATCCGGACGTGCTGTGGAGGCTCGACATGTTTTACACTGCCGTCGGGCTTGCGATCGAGGAGCGCTCCAGCCTCATGGCATCGCCGATGATGGAGATGAGCCATGAGGGCTTCGGGCGGGTACTGTTCACGTCCGGGCGGTTGGTGGTTCTGTCGAAGACCCTGCGCGATGTCCACCGGTTCGGCTTCGAGACATACCGGAAACTCGCCGAGGCCGGTACGAGACTGGTCGACGATGCGCTCGCAGCCATCGAAGCCTACCCCGACATGGCACGGGCGTGATGAAGCGGATCTTCGAGCAAGGGGGGCCATGACAATCTTGAGCGAGCGCGATAGCCAGCCCACGGAAGCCGAGGCGGGCCAGGTCGATGAGGGGGCTCTTGGGGTAGCGCCGATGAAGCCACTCGTCCTGATCTGTTCGCAAGATGCGGAGTTCTATCTGAATTATAGCCACATTCTGGAGGCGGACCGCTTCGCGAGTGAGCAGGCAGGCTGCGCGAAGGAAGCATTTGTATTGGCCGAACAACGGGAGTTCCACGCCGTCGTGCTGGACTGCGTGCCAGCAAGCATAACCGGGTCCGAAATCTGCGCGGAGCTCAAGGAGGAGCCGCGGACGGCCGACCTGCCCGTTATTGCCCTGATCGCGCGCGGCGCCGAGGACCAGCACCTCGATCTCCTGAAAGCTGGCATTGACGAGATCTTTGTGCGGCCGATCGACCCGGCCAAGCTGCTCGACTGTCTACGGGCGAGGCTGGCGCTGCCGAAGCGGGGCGCAAATGGTCTTGAAAACGGCGGCTGGCTCACCTGTGGCGGCCTCGAGATGAAGGTGGATGCCCGCCGGATTCGCGGCAATGGCCACGACATTCACCTCGGACTCATCGAGTTCAACGTGCTGCGGCTTATGATTGAAGCTCCCGGCAAGGTCTTCAGCCGGGAGGAGCTTATCGGCAGGGCCTGGGGGGACAACATCCATGTCGAACCACGCACCGTCGATGTCCATATCAGCCGGATCAGAAAAGCCCTGAAAACGGCTTCGCCCGGCAGCGTCATTCGCACCGTCCGGTCGGCCGGCTACTCGCTCGAGAAGCCGGACGGCTGAATCAAGTGCCGGGTGTGGTGCCACTCCCTTTCCGTCGCGCTGTGAGCCGGTCTTGCGGCTTGAAACGCCCCTAACGAAGACTCAGGAAGAAGCAGGCAAAATGGGTTTTAAAAGCGTACTTTGTGTGACCGGCGCTGACCATTCCGATCAGGATGTCAGAACTGCTGCCGGCCTGTGTGCCGAAGTCGGCGCGCACCTTTCCGTACTGATTGTACCGCCTCCGATGCTGGTTATGTCGCCTCTGCCGATCGGAGATGGTGTCCCCGAGTGGCCTGTAGGACGTGGACAGGCAATTGCCAGATTGAACAATCGGTTTCGGCAAATCGATAGGTTTTCACAGGAGGTGGCCAGACAGGAAAAACGCTCCAAGAATATCCAAAAGCTGCTGAGAGCCATGTGCCTTTCCTATGACGTCGATACCGATTATTGCGATGCGACCGATGTGGGTGAGGTGGTGCGACAGCGGGCGCTTTGCGCCGACCTGACAATTGTTGGCCCCGCACTTCTCAACGACAGTATTCTCGGACCTCTTGCTATAAACGGCAGCTTATTCGATACGGGAAAGCCGGTGCTTATTGTGCCGAACGGCGCTGAGGCGACCCTGTGGCCACGGCGCGTCCTGGTTGGTTGGGATTCACGACTCGAGGCGTGCCGTGCGGTTCGGGAAGCGCTGGGTCTCCTATGCGCTGCTCAGGAAGTGTGTGTCGTCCTGGTCGATCCGAAGGCGAACTACAAAGGGAACGGCGCGGAGCCGGGAGCCGACATCGCTGCCTATCTCACTCGGCATGGTGCTCGGGTATCGGTCGGCCGGCTACCGAGCGCGGGCAAACCAGCAGCCGCGGTGCTTGCGCAGCATGCAATTGACACGTCTGCCGACATGATAGTCATGGGCGCTTATGGCAGCCGCCGGCTGCGTGAGCGGCTGTTTGGGGGCGTGACGAGATGGATCGTTGAGAAGCCGAGATTGCCGCTGTTTTTGGCTCGCTGACTGGATCCAGGGGAGCACCGAGCTGTTCGAAGCTCTACTCCCCTGGCTCACCGATCCTAATGCCAATTCCAAGAAAGGTCGCGGCGAACGCGGGAAATTTCGCGAAGCTCCTCGCAGCCAATCGGCGCGTGCCCGAGATCATCCCGGACCTCTCTAGCGCGCTGTCGGGGGTTCCGCTCGGTCCGAGATGATTCCGCAACGCGGAGACCGGCCGCGCAGAGGTACAGGCGCTCTTCAATGCAGTCAAAAAACCAGGGTTTCGCAGGGCGGCGCCAGGCCGAGAAGGAGAGTCGTTTCGGCGCGGCAGCTCGAGTTCGGACCTGTAGCGGCATTCGCATGCGCGCGATCAGATCTCTTGCTCACGGCAGCTGGTGCTGAACAACGCAATGACCTTGCCGTGGCCGGGGCCCTCAACGAAGAGTCGGGACGGTCTTGCTCTTGGCCGTAGTCGGCCGGAATCGATGGCATCCATCACGTTATCATCGCCTGGGACGGTAGCAGTAGCGGCGAAGGACAGCAGCATCCTCAGCGTTTTCAGTCGGCCCGGCCGAGCCGCGTGGCGACCGGGCGGGCGGTCTTTGGGCTGGTCAATTCCGACACCGCTCACATTCGCACCAGGCGTCCCTGTAGCGCCTGAGCACAGGGGACACAGAAGATAACGACACAAAGCAGTAAGTGCGGAGAGTTCCCCGGGCGGCAGATGCCGGCACTCTTCCTGGCCTTTTTCGTCATTATCATCGTCAATCTGACGATGGCGGCATTCGCGAGCCGCAGCTGGCCCGGCTTCGTCGAAGCACTCCTATGTCGCCAGCAAAATTCAACGGCCCGTAAGAGGGCAGGGCACAGGCTCGGATGGAGCGGCCCCTCGCAATCGCAAATGGTGAGATCCTCTGCCGCCTCAGGGACCAGAACGGCAAGAAACTCACGACAGGTGGCGTCAAGCGGACATCGATGACGAGCCTGGCGGTACAACGCGGTCATAATGTCCATCTGCTCGTCCCTCAGCCCGAATACATGTTTAGTCGTCCGTGGCCACGCTTTTTTTGGCGACGGGAGGCGCGTGATGCATGTCCAAAACCTGACAGAGGTAGAAAACATGTCGGGTTCAATACAACCGACCATCTCGAGCACATGGCGGTTTTTCAAAGCCTAATCATGCACTTACTGCACGCTTGGCCTCTGGCACGGCCTTTGCGAATTGAGATGCGACAACACTGAGTGAAGGCTGATTGCATGCAGACGCGCGAGACGAGCGATGTTCTCCTTTCCTTGAACCCGTGTGCCCCTCTCTTAGGGGGAAAACAAGCTCGCGCATAAGGTCGCGCAACCTTTGGCAATAGCTTTGGAGAGCAACATGGTATTGCAGATGGAGTCCCCGGCTCCTTCGATTAAAGTCGAGGACTGGCTGCGTGGCGAGCCCCTCGCAAACTTCCAGCCTGGCAAAGTGTACATCGTCGAATTTTGGGCAACTTGGTGCGGACCATGTGTGACGGCGATGCCCCATCTGGTGCAGCTGCAGGAGCAATACAGGGAGAGCGGGGTTGAGATCGTCGGAGTCGCGGCTTCTGAAGACGCTCCAACGGCCGATGAGGCCCGAACCAAATTGGACGCGTGGGTGAGCGAAAAGTGCTCGAATCTGAACTATCGGATCGCGTTCGACCACACTGGCGAAATGAACAAGCTTTGGATGGAACCCAGCTTTTCTGTCGGGATTCCGGCCTCCTTCGTGGTCGACCGAGACGGCCACATCGCCTTTATCGGTCACCCGATGAAACTCGATGAGGTCTTGCCGAAAGTGCTTAACGGCAGCTGGCGCGCCAGCGATGAAGCGAAAGCCGCCGATACCGAGCGGATCGCCAGGAACGAACCCATAGCGCGCGAACAAGCGTTGAAGAAGCCGATCAATGACAGATTTCGCGCGGCTGTCGAGAAAGAGGATTGGAAGACGGCGCTCTCGGCGATCGAAGAGGGCATCGCCTTGCTGCCGGACAACCTCAATTTCCGCCAGGCTCATGCGCATCTGGTGCTTCACAAAATGCGCGACATGCAGGCCGGCTTGCCCGTCATGCGCCAATTCGCTCGCGACGCGATCGACAGAAACTCCGAGCATTGGATGATTGCAGCGCTAGACCAACTCTTCCATCCGAACCTTGACCATTCGCGCTTTCCTCCTGTTGAGCGCTTTGCGATGGGCAAGGAGCTCTCCGAACAGATCCTGGCCCTGAATCCCCCGCAAGGCGACGGCCGTAAGTTCCAGTCTTATCCGGCGGTCGCTCGGTACTATCACCAGAGCGGCAGCAAAGATCGCGCGATCGAGTTGGTCGAGCTGGCACTGAAGTCGCTGGACGGTCCGGAGCCTGTCCCGGACGAACTGAAACAGCACCTTCTGCCGGATTTGCTGCAGGCCCTGGCCAACTACAAGGGTGAGAAGGTTTGTTACGGCGCCCTCTGTGCGGCTCCGCAAAACAATTTCCCGAAGGTGCCGAAGGTGCCAAAGCGCGGCCGGACGAGGAAAAACATAAAACCGAGGAGAAAACATAAAAAGGAGTGATGGTCGGAATGTTTACTGGCCAATTCGTCCACTTCTCCGGCGTGGCCGCTGCAACCAGGGTCTATGCAGCACCTGGTGGATCTTTTGCAGCGGCTGCGAGGCTCGAATTTTGCGATGACCTCCGGCCGCATCGCGGCGGCAGTGGGTTTCGACGCGAATTCGCACCGCAGTGGAAGACCTCGCAGTCGAGGACGTGTTCAAGGTCGGCCACAGAGACATCAATTGCGTGGACTCAGCCGCCACAAGCCGGACGTCGGCTGCGCAAATGTGCCCGAAGCAGGCGTCCCCGAAAACAGAAATCATCCTTCGAGGAAGAGGACTGAAGTGAGGAATAGGCGAAATGTCTGACGCCGCGGTTAGCCCTGCTGTCGCGGAGGACGAGGCGGCCCTTGCCACCCCGTTCGTCAAATGCCTCGTGCGGCTGATCCGTGCTCAGGACTCCTACGGCTCATGGGAAGGCAGATCGGACGCCGAGCTTCTGGCCGACTTCATCGTCACCACGGAACAGCGCCGTGCGATCCCTGTCATCGACGATCCCGATCCTGACGTGCTGTGGAGGCTTGATATGTTTTACACCGCTGTGGGGCTTGCGATCGAGGAGCGCTCCGGCCTGATGACATCGCCAGTGAAACCCATGAGGGCTTCGGGCGCATGCTTTTCGCGGTCCGGCGGTTGGTCGTTCTGTCGAGACGTCCACCGGTTCGGCTTCGAGACGTACCGGAAACTCGCGGAGGCCGGTACGAAACTGGTCGACGATGCGACTGCAGCCTTGCGGCCTATCCTGACGTGGCACGGGCGTGAAGAAACCGATTCGAGGAAGGATTTATGTCAAACCTAGATGAGATGGGGAAGAAAGTCCGAAAGCTTCAGCTGCGCGCGGCAGCTGCCAAGATGAAATTGCGCGACCTTGCAGAGGATCTTCCCGTAAAATGGACTGAGATAGAGGAAGTTGCCGAGAAAACGTACGCCGTTTTTGCCGAGTTGGATGATGCCAAGAGAGAGCTCGCTGCAATGAAGAACTTACGATGAGGAGCACATTCACCACCCGCGACGGCTCCGGATGGATGCCGGAGTATCTCACCGCTATAGACGGCACGACCTGCATCGGCTGCGGCCGCTGTTTCAAGGTCTGCTCGCACGAGGTCATGCATCTTTACGGCGTCGATGACGCGGGTGAAATCCTCGGCGCCTGCGGCGGCGAGGACGACGACTTCGATGGCGAGCTCAATCGCATGATCATGGTCGTCGACCATGCCGGCCGCTGCATTGGCTGCGGAGCCTGCGCCCGCGTCTGCCCGAAGAACTGCCAGACGCATGTTGCGGCCGACAAGGTCGCTGCATGATCTGACGAGACAAAACAAGGAGAACGGCCTTGCCCTTTAGAATGTTTTGTCGCGTCCTGTGGCTGGCCCTGTGCAGCAACGCTTTGACTGTCTACTTCGCCTCGCATTCCATCCGCCTAGCAGTCTTCACGACGCTGGCCTGTTCGCTGCTCCTCCAAGTGGCGTATTTCGCAAGCGTGCTCTTTCTGATCTGGCGGTCGAGCAGAGCGGGCGAAAGGGCTGAGCATTTCGGCAGCTACAAGGAAGTTGGATCCTAGGCGCCAGACTATGATGAGGCGAGGAATGAATCTGCAGATGTGCTCCAGGTCGATCAAACGCTAGCCATATCGCTGCTGCTGCCTTGAGACGCCATGACAAGGTCAGTGCTAACGCCACTTTGGATCAACCACGAACATTGAGCGGCTCGGTCAAGGGGCGCTTTGCTCGATATGGGCAGAGGCGACCGCAATCCGGTCATTCTAGTTAATCCGGGAGATGCAGGTTTCGGTTCCACAGGCAATGGCAGCCTATCGCAGCACGCCGGCATGCGGGTTGCTTGGTCTCGATGACAAGGTGGCTGGAACTAATGAAGGGCCTTTTGTGGAACGTCGGAGGATGCAGCTAAGACTCAAATCAAACACGCCTCCTTAGAATGACCCGTGCAAGCTAATTTCAGCTCATCACGTGTTGCCGGAGAGAACATGCTGGAAAAGTTCGAACGCTATCCGCTCACCTTTGGACCCACGCCCATCGAGAAGCTCGACCGCCTCGGCAAGCATCTAGGAGGAAAGGTGGAAATCTACGCCAAACGCGAGGACTGCAACTCCGGTCTTGCATTCGGCGGAAACAAGCTGCGCAAGCTCGAATACATCATCCCCGACGCGATCGCCTCAAATGCCGATACGCTCGTCACCGTCGGCGGCGTGCAGTCCAACCACACCCGGATGGTCGCCGCGGTCGCCGCCAAGATCGGCATGAAATGTCTCCTGGTTCAGGAGAGCTGGGTACCCCATGAGGATGCCGTCTATGACCGCGTCGGCAACATTCTCTTGAGCCGCATCATGGGAGCAGAGGTGCGCCTGGTCGACGAGGGCTTTGACATCGGCATCCGCCGCAGTTGGGAACAAGCGCTCGATGAGGTCAGATCAAGGGGCGGCAGACCCTATGCGATACCAGCTGGAGCGTCTGTTCACCCGAATGGCGGCCTCGGCTACGTGGCGTTCGCGGAGGAGGTGCGCGCCCAGGAGAAACAGCTTGGTTTTGCCTTCGACTACATCGTCGTTTGCACAGTCACAGGTTCAACGCACGCCGGCATGCTCGTCGGATTTGCCAAGGACTGTCGACAGCGCAATGTGGTCGGTATCGATGCCTCTGCCACCCCCGCCAAAACCAAGGCGCAGGTGCTAAACATTGCCCAACATACAGCGAAGCTCGTCGATCTCGGAACGGAACTCGTCGAGGATGACGTGGTGTTGCTCGAGGACTACGCGCACCCGCATTACGGCATTCCGTCCGAGGGAACCAAGGAGGCCATCCGCCTGTGTGCGCGGCTCGAGGGAATGATCACCGATCCCGTCTACGAGGGCAAATCGATGCAAGGGATGATCGACCTCGTCCAGAAAGGCTTCTTTCCGGAGGGGGCGAGGGTCCTTTACGCGCATCTCGGGGGCGCGCCGGCGATCAACGGTTACGGCTACACCTTCCGCAACGGCTGACGCTCGACAGTTTCGATTACGCCGTCCTGCCGTGCGGCGATGAGCTGAAAGTTCGTTCGAGGCCGCTTAGCTGGCTCTCTGGCCCAGAGGATGCCGCATTCTGAGGTGGCCGCGCGGCCGTCCCGTGCGTGCGGAGGCAGCTCGCCGCTCGGGCTGGGGCTCATTGCGGAAAATCTGTCAGCTATGGTCCCTCAGGTTATCGCCGCGCTCTTGGCCGGTCGGAACTGAGCGCCCACAGGCTTTCGGCCCCAAGCCTGGAAGATGCGCGGGCAAGACATTGTGGTATCAGGCCGCGCAGCAAAGGCGTCGAGTTCGGCTGTGACACGACCGACCTCGTCGCTGGTGGCGATACCCGATGACGTCAGTGCGTTAGCGATTGCCGAGAAAGTAAGCATCGGAACCTTCTTGACGTCCCCTTGTCGGCCGTATGGCTGCGTCAGTGCTGAGTCGACATCCGCGAACCCGACGCCTTCAAGGAGGCGGACAAGCCTGCGCCCGATGAAAGGATCGGCGCCGCGCCGACGGGCCGCTTCGACATAGAGCTCGGCGTAGCGGTCGAAAGCCGGGCAGGGTGGATCGCAGAACTGACTGCCGTAGTCGATGTCCTCAGTAACGATCGCGCCGCCTGGCAGGAGCGCCTCCCATGCCCGTTCGAGGAGTCGTTCAGGATCGGCGAGATGCGTGAGCACGAAGCGGACATGAACCAGCGCGGCTCCGTCCGCCGGCCAGGGATGGAGGATGTTCGCGTTGTGAAATTCTATATTGCCGATGCCGCGCGCGGCGGCTTCTTCGCGCGCCAGCACAAGCTTGCTTTCGTCGAAGTCAATGCCGACGACGCGGCCATTAGCCCCGACCCGCTGCGCCAACTCGAAGCTTACATCTCCGCCCGCGCAGCCGGCGTCGATCACGGTGGAATCCGAAAGCGGCTCGAAGCGATCAAGCACCGATTGCGTTGAAGGCGCCAGCACGCGCGAAATGACGGCAAGGCGCGCCCGGCCCTCTTTACCCCCTTTGATGATGTAGGAGTCGGAGTCCCTTACTGCCATCGCCATAGCGGCCTTCCTTGAACCATGGTTGACGGTGCCTCTCGGGCACCCAAGGATATTAATAGAAGCGTTTGCGGAGTATCCGAAACCGAGAGATCAAGACACCGCGGCGATTGGTCCGGCACGGGTCGACTCGCCTTCACCGACCGAAAGTACCATCTGGATCGTGGCGAGCAAGCTTTCTAAGAAGGGGCAAAGCCGCGCACCTTCGTCGATGGACAGTTGCCCAGTTCGGGTAGATTTCCGTGTGCAGCGTACCGTCGATTCGGGAAACCGCTTGCTGGCAGGTCAGGCAACGTCCCTTTTAAAGCGCTTTCCTTGATCGGCTATGCCGCAAATTTGGGTAAATGCAGGACGAGCCGAGCAGCATAAAATTTCTCGCTGCCCGAATGCGGCCGCGATCGTAGAGAGCTCGATCGTGAGATTGTCCTGGAGGAAGCTGACCGGACGTTCGTTTTTTGGCCAGGACTCGACCTTGGCGGCAGTCATGAAAACCAGGTCGGGACGTTGTGCCCAGGCCTAGGCGGTCGTCGCTGCGCGATCGGTCAGGTCGAGATCACGACTGTCCACCGTGAGGATCTTTACCTCGGGCAAAGCCGGACAGCCGGCGCACCAGCGCGGACCCACCCATGCCGCGGTGGCCGGCGACCCAAATGCGTTTGCCCTCTAGCGAAATCATTATCTTTTAACGTTAATCGAGCGTTATTCCGTAGGCACGGCAATCGGCCTCGACCATTTCCGAGACGAGCTCATTGAACGTGGTCTTTGGCTTCCAACCGAGCTTGGTGGCCGCCTTGGAGGCATCACCGATCAGCAGGTCAACCTCGGTCGGACGGAAATAACGCTTATCTATACGGATCAGCGCCTGGTTGCTCCTGCGTTCGCGGCCCACCTCGTCAACGCCTTCGCCTTCCCAGACGATCTCCTTCCCGACCCGCCTGAAGGCAGCCTCGACAAAGCTGCGGACCGAATGCGTCTCGCCGGTCGCGAGCACAAAATCGTCAGGCTCGTGGTGCTGCAGGATGCGCCACATGCCCTCGACATAGTCGCGGGCCGAGCCCCAGTCACGCTTTGCCTCCAGGTTGCCGAGATAGAGGCAGTCCTGCTTGCCGGCCATAATCGCAGCTACTGCACGGGTCACCTTGCGCGTGATGAAAGTTTCGCCGCGCGTCGGCCCTTCGTGATTGAACAGTATCCCGTTACTGGCATAGAGCCCGTATGCCTCGCGGTAGTTCACTGTGATCCAGTAGGCGTAGAGTTTCGCCACTGCATAGGGCGAGCGTGGATAAAACGGGGTAGTCTCCTCCTGCGGGACGGCCTGGACCGAACCGAAGAGTTCGGAAGTGGAGGCCTGGTAAAATCGCGTTTTTTCCTCAAGGCGAAGAATGCGGATCGCTTCCAGCAGCCGCAGCGTGCCGAGCGCATCGGCATTGGCGGTATATTCGGGGGTCTCGAATGAGACTTGCACGTGGCTTTGCGCAGCCAGATTGTAGATTTCGTCAGGCTGCGTCTCCTGCAGGAGACGGATCAGGTTTGTCGCATCCGTCATGTCCCCGTAATGCAGAACCATGTCGGGATGGTCCTCATGCGGATCTTGATAAAGGTGGTCGATACGCTGGGTATTCCCGATCAGCGAGGCCCGCCGCTTCAGGCCATGCACCATGTAGCCCTTCGAAAGCAGCAGTTCGGCAAGCAACGCGCCGTCCTGGCCGGTGATGCCTGTAATGAATGCCGTACGCCGGGGTGAACTCATTTCTGATATTTCCGTGGATGAAGCGTCTGGACAGGAAAATTCAGCGGCGCGTGCGAAAGACTTACTGCGCGCTACAATCGCGGTGCAATCAACCCTGTATGACCGTCTTAGCTGGAATCTGCGCCTCGAATGCTGTTAAGAAGGCGTGCGGATTACATCGAGTGTGGTGTGCCGTCGGCATTAAATCCAGAAGGACTTCGCCTCCATCTTCCGCGCGACGGGAGACCTCTGTAGGCGTCACCTTCCGAAGCGACGTCTTTTCATGTCCGTTACTCTTCGTAAAATCGATTGTTTTGATCGAACGCATCCACACGGTGGATACACCCTATCGGTATGCTGGCCGGCTTGAGGTAATCGAAGGTCCGACGGGGTGGCGGCAGCGTTCGACGGCGGAAGGCGCGGATCGTCGCGGAGAGTCTTCCGCCCGGCGCTGGAGTGCCGAGGTAACGCGCAGACACGGGGTCACGCGCTGGCAGGTCAATGACTGGTCCGAGCGGTCTGATCGGAAGGCACGGATCGCGTGGCGCTAGGGCATGCCCTCGGACACGGCGGGGGCGACGCTGTAATCCGGGCGGGGCGTGCGTCGAAGCCGGGCATCTGATCGCGGGTGACCCGCGCTGTACGTGGGGGGCCTAAACGACCGCGTTGGACGACCAGATACCAGTACGCTAAGCAGGATCACTCGCTGCTCAAAATGGCGTCCCTTAGACGTCACAGCCACCGAAATTCGCTGAGACGCACCATGCCACGCCGCCGGTAATCAAACGGTGCAACAGATCTTACAAGTAATTTCACAGAATCTTTGCGACCTAAAATCGCTGACAATGGTAGGTTCACCCCAAAGTCCGGGGTCAGGCACCTAGCGCCCTAGGTACTTGAAAGTATCCCGACTGAAACGCGAGCCCTGTTGCGATGATCCAGGTCTCGTCCCGTAGCAGCAAATCACACTTCAATGTACCTGACGGGGGAAGTGATATGGCGATCCAAAATTCTACGCATCCTATCGACCCTCCAGGTAGCGGGGCGAGCATGTCGACTAGAGAACTTCTCGAAGCGGCCGCCGATGAAGTTTGGAGGCCACACATGTATCACCAGACGTTCGATGGCGCAGATGCGGCCCAGATTATCGCTGAGGAGGGACAGCAGCCAAGGGTTCATTCTAGCGACGCTCTTCATTCTAGCGACACTCTTCATTCTAGCGACGCTCTTTGTTGCGGCACATTCGGCGAGTTGCTGCAAGGCCAGTTACCGGTCGGCGCCGTTCCCCGGGACCCTCACTTCTTGGTCACGATGCCCATCGCGCTCTTTGCGCGAGCTCACTTCATGCCGATTGCAGGCACACGATCTGTAACCGTTTATCCGTCACATAAAGTCAAAGCAAAACGACTGGCTGAGAATCTCGTGATGGCGCTCGGCGCCTCAGGAGGAATCCTCCTTTTGCAATCTGAGCTCCCCGAAGGCAAAGGGCTGGCGAGTTCGTCTGCGGATCTTGTCGCGGCTGCACGGTCAATCGCCTGCTGCTTCAAGCGTAGAGTCCGGACATCATTGATCGAGAAGCTAATGGCGGAGATCGAGCCATCCGACGGGGTGATGTACCCAGGAGTGGTCGCATATCAGCAGCGAGCATGTAGCCTTCTCTCCTTCCTTGGGCAAATGCCGCCGCTTGCAATCGTTGGTATTGATCAAGGAGGGACGGTCGAAACCGTCGACTATGATCAACGGCGAGGGGAAATCTCCGCCAGTCACAGAGCAGAATATCATCAATTACTCGACCGCGCACGGATAGCAATTCCGCAGGGTGACACGGCCACGATAGGCAGAATAGCTACGGCCAGCGCGCTCCTGCATCAGGAGCGGGCTCCAAAGGAGCATCTGAACTCGATGCTGAAAGCATCCGAGGCCACTGACGCTCTCGGGGTCATAGTCGCGCACAGCGGCACAATGATTGGAATCCTGCTTGATCGAATGGCGGCTGACTTTCCACGGAAGCTTCGGTCCGTGCTCGCCCATGTATCGCCGTTCGACAACTCGCCAAAAATATATCTGACCATGACTGGCTGCCGGTGAGGTAAGCAATATGGACGCTGTTCGCAAACGCCTGCCATTTTCCGGCTATTCCGATGCCTATGCTCTCCCCAGCATTATTAGGTGTGAGACAAACCTTTATCTCGCGCAGTTCGCCTTCATGAAGCTTCTCCCTGCGAAGTACATCATTGAGCAAGCGCTGGCTCAAGGGACTTTGACGCACGGCATGAAAGTTCTCGAGACCTCGAGCGGAACCTTCGCGCTGGGTTTGGCCGTAGTTTGCCGGGAACGCGGATTCCAGCTCGAAATCTTCACAGACCCAGTGATGGACAAAGGCCTGGAAAACAGGTTGAGCTCCTTGGGAGCCGAAGTCTTCATAATAACTGAAAAGGCGAAGCAGGGTGGCTTTCAAAGAAGCCGCCTCGACGCATTACACGCTAGAATGAGACAGTTGGGCCACTCCTGTTTCTGGCCCCGGCAATACGAAACACCGGACAACCCCGCAGCCTATAAGCTCTTCGCCGATCAGATATCGGGGATGTTGGACGCCGACGTAACTTTGGTCGGTTCTGTGGGGTCAGGCGGCTCCACTTGCGGAACGATAGAGCGACTCCGCCAAAAAGCCCCTGGCGCGCGACTGATTGGAGTGGATACCTTCAATAGCGTCATTTTTGGCCAACAGGATGGCGAACGGAAACTGCGGGGGCTGGGGAACAGTCTTGTCCCCAAGAACGTGAAGCATGAACTATATGACGAGGTGCATCTCATCTCGGCTCCGCTCGCGTTTGCTGCAACGCGAACCCTCCACGAGCGGCACGCCGTTTTCGCCGGTCCGACCTCCGGAGCGAGCTACATCGTTGGGCGTTGGCGCGCTCGACAGTATCCAAGAGAGACCGTAGTCGTCATATGTCCTGATGAAGGCCACCGCTACGTCGAAGCTGCATACGACCACGAGTGGCTCAAGCAGAACGCATGTCTAAATGAAAGTGTTCTGCTGGACGCGCCGGCAACCGAAAATCACCCCTCGACCGCTCTCCCGCCATGGAACCGATATCGTTGGAATCGGAGAAGCCGGGAAGCTGTCCTAAACGCGCTGGAGCATTCTTCATGCTGAACCGAGGTAGCTTCCTTTTCGTGGAAAGCAACACGACGGGCACTGGCGAACTATTGATAAAGCGGGCCCAAGTCCTGGGCTTTGAACCGTATCTCGTTACGCGCAATCCTGCACGTTATACGTTTCTCGAGGACTCCGTTGCTCACGTTATCGAAGCTGACACGCGTAGTAAGGATGAACTCATCGCGGCCGCCGCCAAATTAAGAAGGCTGGCAGGAATATATTCATCGTCGGATTATTTTGTGGAAGCAGCGTCACGTGTCGCGACGGCAATGGGGTTACCAGCACCGAATTCGGAGGCTATAGCCACATGCCGGAACAAATGGAAGCAGGCGGCCGAGTTGCAACGACAATCAATCACGACCCCTGAAACTCGGTTGGCCACATCCATCAGAGACGTCGAGAATATTCTTGCCCAAGCTACACTGCCAGTCGTCGTGAAGCCGGTCTCCGGAAGCGGTAGTAGCGGCGTGCGGTTGTGCGATAGTGCCACAGCCGCCATCAAGGCGTTTGAGAGTGCAAAGGACGTATTGTTGGATCAAGTGGATCTGCCCAGTCCCGACGTCCTCATCCAGCAATATATAGAGGGTAAAGAATACTCCGCAGAGATAATTGCTTACGATGGGGTGCTGCATTGCCTTGGAATTCTTGCCAAGCACAAGGGGCCGGCTCCCTGCTTCGTCGAGGTAGGGCACGACTTCCCGGCCCCGCTGCCGGAGCCATCCCGCCATGAACTGGCCTCTTTTGCCGCGGGCGCGGTGTCGGCTCTGGGCCTGAAGTTCGGACCGGCTCATGTGGAGTTCGTGATAACGGAGTCGGGCCCCGTCATCATCGAGGTCAACCCCAGACTGGCTGGAGGAATGATCCCAGTCATGCTCTCGCACGCCTTGGGCACGTCAATCCTTGACATGGTCATTAGACTTTACGCGGGAGAAGGTTTCACGCCTCCGCGGGCGGGCGCAAGAGCGGGCGCCATCCGTTTCCGGCTTGCTCACAACTCCGGGAAGCTCAAACGCCTGGGCTTTTCTCGAAATCCAGAGCCGACAGTGCCCGCAGCGGGGCTTCTGAAATCTGAGGGGGAGGAAGTTCAAATAAACGGCGACTTCAGAGACCGCGTAGCCTATGCTGTTGGCGTCGCCGATGAACTCAACGCCGCTGCAGCGGCAGCTGAAGGGATGATCGAATCCATTGTCGTCGATATCGAGACGGCTGCTGGCGAATCGGGCAACAAGCAGGACGCTGGGTCAAGCGAGGGCAGGTGGACTCGAGACGGCTGCTGGCGAATCGGGCAACAAGCAGGACGCTGGGTCAAGCGAGGGCAGGTGGACTCTGCATCCCGAAGCGATGAAGTTGCTAGCGCCGGCGATCGAAATCTCGCGTGACGGTCGCCTTCTGCGCCACCAGGCGACCATAGACGAAGCACATTTGGTGATGCTCGCGGACCAGGGCTTGATCAGCCCGGAAGCCGCTGCCGATCTCCTGAAGCATGTCTTGGACCTCCAGGAAGAGGGCTTTCAGTCTTTGCAGGGCCGCGATGCTCCGCGTGGCCTCTATCTGGCCTATGAGGCCGAACTTGCCGCCAGAGTAGGCCCGGAAAAGGCCGGCTGGCTTCACCTTGCAAGATCCCGCAACGACTTGAACGCGACCATTTCTCTCCTGACCCTTCGGGAAGCTGCGTGTTCCATCTCGCAACAGATAGGAACTGCACAAGATGCCCTGCTTCAGCGAGTGGAGGAAGCATCGGGACTTGTGGCTCCGTTGTACAGTCAGTATCAGATCGCACTCCCCGGATCGCCGGGGCACTACCTGCTCAGCGTTTTCTTCGCTCTGGGGCGCGAGCGCCAGCGCCTCCATTGCCTGGTGGAAGACATCAGGAACTGCCCCATGGGAGCTGGTGCGGGCGGAGGCACCAGCATGCCTATAGATCCCTTGAAAACCGCAAATCTTCTGGGATTCGAACTACCGTCATTCAACTCACTTGATGCGGTCGCAAGCCGCGATCATCATCTGCAAGGGCTTTCAGTCTTCGCTGGCGTTGCAATCTTGCTCAGTCGTGTGGCCCAGGACCTGCAGGTTTGGACGACGCGCGAGTTCGCCCTCATCGACATTCCTCACAATCTTGCCGGCGGCTCTTCCATGCTTCCCCAAAAGAAGAACCCGTTTCTGCTTGAACACATCAAGGGGTCGGCAAGCACCGTGCTTGGCGCATATGTTTCTGCGGCAACAGCAACCTGCAAATCGCCTTTCAGCAACTCGATCGAAGCTAGCAACTACGGCTGCTCTCCACTAGGCCTTGCAGAAGATGCCCTGAAGCGGGCCATCACCCTCACATCGCTCATTGTAAAATTTATGTCTTTCAACGTGCGCTCGATGCGTGACAATCTGGAAGACGGCTCACCGATGGCGTCAGTCGCCGCAGAACGGATGGCGTCGCGAGGCGTTCCTTTCAGGAAGGCCCACACGCTAGTTGGCGAGATCGCCAGGCGTCAGTCTCTGGATAGCTCCGTTGCGGAGCGCCGAAGCGAGTTGGCCAGCCACCTCGCTGGTGTGTTGCCGGAGAGTCTTGAAGAGTGCAGGGATGCTCTGCAGTTCGGAGGAGGACCCGGAAAAAGCTCAACCGACGGCCAGATTTCTGTAGCAAAAACGCTCTTTCGAGACCAGCAGTTGAAATGCGTGGAAGTACGGGAACGCTGGGCGCACGTTGAGATGCACCGCAAACAGAGGGTGAAAGAGCTTATTGATAGGCATCAGGCCACCTGAATCAGAATTTTGGACAGCGCTGTACATTTATAACGATCGGGAGATCACTGCGCTGCTGGAGCAGCGCAGTGGCTGCAGCCTATCCATAGGACCAGCCACTACGAGACGATGCTCGGGTTCCTCGCAGTGACGGGCTTGCCCGGGCTCTTTGCCAAAACGATCGCAGGCAACCATCGGGTCGACGGAATGACAATCGGCGGCCCGGCAACAATGTCAATCCATCGACACGTTCAGCCCAACATATCCGGTGCGACCGTCGCCGCGCTGCGCGAACCGGTCTGATGCGCTGATTGATCAGATTGTTCACAAAGCGCGGCGAAACGTGGAAACGGCGCGCGGCTTCGCGGTGGCCACGTCCCTCGTCGACATACGCAGCAACACGCCTACGTAACTCTATTGGTCTGAAGGCCCTTTGCCGAGCGGCCGCTGCAAGAGCCGTTTGCCATCCCATCCTCGACGCCCGCTGCGGGAAAGTGCGCGAAGCCGGCCTCAATGAGCCAGGCGGTGCTAGTCGCGGTCGGCATCAACTGGGACAGAAGGCGCCGGATCCTGGCGGTGGAGATGGCCAATCGCGAAAGCCGCTTGGCCTGGAAGGACTTCCTCGTTGCGCTGCTACGGTGCACTTCTTCAGGAATGCGCTCGATTATTTGCCGAGGAAGCACGGCGACGACTGCCTGCAGGAACACCGATGGATCTATGACCGGCGCGATCGACGAGGCCAAGGCCGATCTCGCCGAGCTATCCGCGGCTGACGGCCTGGGTGGAGGCAAGTGCCATTATGCGCTCGGCAATTTGGCCGGCCTGTCGCTTGTAAAGCGATCTCTCGCTCGCTCTTGATGGATCGCACCCAGTTCACAAGAAGCTCCGCATCCTTGAAGTGGATGTTGGGCATTACCTTCACAAACTCGGCATGGTCAAGTTCGAGCCGCGGGTTGCGGAATAGCGTTGGGCGGGTTGCGCTGAAGCCATCACTCCGGGCTGCTTTTTGAAGTATCCATTGCGCATCCACTATCAGATTGATCTCTTTTGACTGGAGAAGCGTGCGATCTACGAGCGTAGTAGATCCTGCGTCGGGACGGTGTGATTTGCCAAATCGTCCGGCGCGGCCAAAGCAACCGCCCCGGTGTAAGGAAAAAGAATGACACCTCCGATGACACAGCTAATAGCCGCGCTTCCACCTCTCGATGAGCATCACGTTGATCGACGTCGGCATCCGCACGGGGTTGCGTTCATGGATGGACAATACCTGCCGATGTCCGAGGCCAAAATCTCGGTGCTCGATTGGGGGTTCCTGCACTCCGACGCGACCTATGACACGGTGCATGTCTGGAACGGCAGGTTCTTCCGGTTAGACTTGCATCTTGAGCGTTTCTTCCGGGGTATTGAACGGCTGCGAATGAAACTGCCCTATGATCGCGAGAAAATAGCGTCAATTCTCAACAATTGCGTCGCTTTATCGGGCCACAGATCGGCGTATGTGGAGATGATCTGCACGCGCGGTTCGTCGCCGACATTCAGCCGCGATCCCCGCCAGGCGGAGAACCGCTTCATCGCGTTTGCTGTCCCATTTGGATCGGTTGCTAACAAGGAACAGCTGGAAAGAGGCCTGCACGTCGCGATCAGCGAGACCGTCCGCATCCCGCCTAAATCGGTCGATCCCGCAATCAAAAACTATCATTGGCTCGATCTCGTGAAAGGCCTTTACGACGCCTACGATAGGGGGGCGGAGACAGCGCTGATCGTAGATACGAACGGGCACATCGCGGAGGGGCCCGGCTTCAATGTGTTCGTTGTCAAGGAAGGATCCCTAAGGACACCTGCTTATGGGGTGTTGCCGGGTATCACGCGCCGGACCGTCTTCGATCTCTGCGCCAACATTGGGCTCTCGGCCACGGCTGCTGATATTGGTGGTGCTGAGATTAAAGGAGCCGACGAGGTCTTCATCACCTCGACTGCCGGCGGGATCATGCCCGTGACGCGTATCGACGACGCGGCGATCGCCAACGGGCGCGTCGGACCCGTCACCCGCCGACTAATGGACCTCTACTGGCAAAAGCACGACGATCCGGCATGGTCCACTGCTGTCAGCTATCCGTGATCAGAAATGAGCCACGCGACAGCCACTTGGCGAGCGGATTTGTGACGATGACGATGAGCTGTCGTTACGCAAGCCCCTGGCGCCGCCTTGGATTGGTGGGAGCCCAATGCACGCCGACGTCTCCTGCGCTGGGGAACCAACGGTAGAAAGACGAGCGCGATCGCGAGTGTGCGTCAACTTTCTGCGCCCGCTGAGCTCGCGCCACGCGCCGAGGACTTAATCTTGACCAGGCGACCGCCCCGTCGATCTTCTGAGAAAGGTGATGCCGGTTTGCTCGCGGTCGCAATCTCGGTGGAATATGGCGGACCCGCAGTTGGCTCCGTTACCATGGCCTCGTGGCGCGCGATGTTGAGCGAATCGACAGCCGCTACCATTCGATGATGAGCGTCCAGTTCCTGCGGAGTTGCCCATGCAGAAAGCTTTTATTGCGCATTTGTCGGCGGAACTAGCTGGGTTGAAGTCTGTGGGGCTCTACAAATCCGAGCGCGTCATCAAATCGATGCAGTCATCCCAGATCGAACTCGCCGATGGCGGAAAAGTCCTGAATTTCTGCGCCAACAACTATCTTGGTCTCGCCGATAATGAAGATCTGCGGAAGGCGGCTAAGGCTGCGATCGACCGCTATGGATACGGCATGGCGTCGGTCCGCTTCGTCTGCGGCACTCAGGAAGAGCATAAGGAACTCGAGGCGCGCATCTCCTCATTCCTCAAGATGGAAGATGCGATCCTCTATTCATCCTGTTTTGACGCCAATGCCGGTCTTTTCGAGGCGCTGCTCGGCGAAGAAGATGCCATCATTTCCGACGCGCTGAACCACGCCTCCATCATCGACGGCGTACGGCTCTCAAAGGCCAGGCGCTTCCGCTATGCCAACAACGATCTAGCCGCGCTGGAAGAGGAACTGAAGAAGGCCGAGGGCAGCCGCTTCAAGCTGATCGCGACCGATGGAGTGTTTTCAATGGACGGCATCATCGCCAATCTTGCCGGCGTCTGTGATGTGGCCGAGAAATATGGTGCAATGGTCATCCTCGACGACAGCCATGCGGTCGGCTTCGTCGGCAGGCATGGGCGCGGCTCGGCGGAACATTGCGGCGTTGAGGGCCGCATCGACATCATCACTGGCACGCTCGGAAAGGCGCTTGGAGGCGCGTCGGGCGGCTATACGTCAGGCAAGCGCGAGGTCATCGACTGGCTGCGCCAGCGCTCGCGGCCCTACCTCTACTCCAATACGCTCATGCCTGCCATTGCAGGGGCGTCGCTGAAGGTTTTCGATCTGATCGAACAAGGTGATGCGCTACGCAAGAAGCTCTATGCCAATGCCGACCGCTTCCGCTCGAAGATGTCGAAGGCGGATTTCACGATGGGCGGCGCGGACCATCCGATCATCCCTTTGATGTTGGGCGACGCGAGCCTCGCGCAGCAGATGGCCGAGAAGATGCTTCAGCGCGGCATCTATGTAATCGGATTCTCCTTCCCCGTCGTGCCGAGGGGCCAGGCGCGCATACGCACGCAAATGTCCGCCGCACATTCGAGTGCGGATGTTGACCGTGCGGTCGAGGCCTTCACGGAGGTAGGCAGGGAATTGGGAGTCATCTGATGTCCGACACGATAGAAGCGCCTTCGTGGATGCCGCGAGGAAGGCATGATGCTCCTCGATGTTAAGTCTGCGTCGATCTCTGCAAGTTGGCACAGGTAACAGCTGGCTGGCGGAATTCGTGGCGAACATCGCAAATTGTCGCGAAAGCACGTTAAAGACGACCAAGCTCGCGATCATGGCGTGGAAGCATATGTTTGAGATCGCCGAGCGGGAAGGATTCGATTTCGATCAAGTTCGTCGCGGTATTCGGGAAAAGGCCGATTTCGATATGCGCAGGGTATCCATCCGGTCTGGGCCGCGGCGGGTGCGGTCTATGTTAGGCTGCAGCGATGGAGATCGACACCGACAAGATCGATTATGCGGTCCTGGCGCTGCTTTGGCTGACCCTGCACAATGACATTGTAGCCGCCATAAGCAGAGGCCTGCAGGATGCCGGTGAAGGTCTTGAGATGGCGTTCAGGATGTTCCTGCCGCCGATCGCGCGAGGCAAAGTAGAGCGCCGCCGGCGGCGATTGTCCGCCGAACGGCCGGCCATCCCTGTTATGCAGACCTCTGCATAAGCGCGCTTATGCGCACCTGCGCATTTCGCAAAAGCCGGACGGGGATTCCGCTAAGTCGCGGACAGT